>JACAFD010000137.1 GCA_013388555.1 Nitrospirota bacterium
AGTACGCGCACTGTCCTGTGCTCGTCGTTCGATGACGGAGCGGGTGTGCACTTAAACTCCTCGACCTTCTGCGCGCATCGAACGAGCACATTCTGATCGTGCGGCTTCGGCAAAGAAGAAGGATGGTGCGGCCCGGGTGAATCCCGAACTGCCCTCCCCCCACATAGCAGGGGCGAGATGACCGCTCTATAGTGAGGGCGACTGAGCCGAGCCTCAACTGCGCGCGTCCAACGAGGGTCTTCCCAGACCGCGCGTTGCGCGAGCACAGAGGATTGGCTCAGCCGTCCTCACCGCCCGATTCGCCCCTGCTCATCCCTATTCCTCTGCCTGAACCCCAGGATGATAGGTGCCATATACATACACGGGGATCGACAGGTGGCCGAGATGTTTTTCCATCAGCGGCTTCACGTCTTTCCAGTCGAGTCCCCCGACCCCAGTAGCCAAACGTGGAAGCGCAACGCTCTTGAACTTCTCAGCCTCGATCACCTTGCACAGCGCTTTGAGACAGTGATTCACATTCTCGATCGTGGCCCGGCCCGGCTTGGCCCCATGACTGGCAGCAGCCTCCTGCGTAAACAGATTCACAATCCGAACAGCTCCGACACCGGACCAAGTCCACAACTCACCGGTCTTCGGGGTAAATGTTTGAGAATAGTGACGGAAGTCTTTATACATCGCCGGCCACCGCTCTCTGAGTGCTAAAGCTAGCCCGTTCGCAAAGTTGTCGTTCGGTGCAACACCGTGCGCCAGAGCTTCCGCCTTCGTCAATAATATGTCTCCCGCCACTTCCTTCAGCATATGAGGACCCCTCCGTGTAGTTATTATGAGGCGCGTTTTTCACCGAAAGCGAGATGCACCTCTCTCGCTCCATCATCGAACGACAAGCACGGTACAGTGTGACTGCTGCACTACCCGCGTCGACACGCTCCCGAGAAGGAACCGGGCAATGGCGCCCAGACCTTTGGCTCCCATGACAATCAGATCGGCATGCTTTTTGGAAGCCACCTTTATGATTTCTTCAGCAGGATTACCAAACTGACACAGCGGCTCCGCGGTAAACCCCGCCTTGATCAGCTTCTTCACGCTCCGTTCGAGTAGTTGGTGACCTGCCTGCTCAAGCCCCGGGTACTTGACGGGCGCCATCACATGGACCACCGTCACGTGAATCGGCACCCCCCCACCCTTGTCGACCAAACGATCCGGCGGAAATTTAGCCAACACAAACGCCAGCGCCTTGGCCGATGCGTTCGATCCATCGGTCGCCAAGATGATCCGCCGCAATGGCACCGCTTCCCCCTTGACGACCAGCACCGGGCAGGTCGCATGGTGGATAAGATTCGTTGACACGCTGCCGAGCATGAAACGGTCGAGGGCGTCGAGGCCCTGACTGCCTACCACCAGAAGCCCATCCCGCTTTGGTGCACGCTTCAAGATCGTCGGCGCGACTGCCCCTTGTTCTTTGCGGGCCCTGCCCTTAAGTTTCAGCGCCGCCAACTCCTCTGTGGCTTCCTTGAGAGTGTTGGCCGAGCGAGTTTCCATGCGCCGTAGTTCCTCCTGGATATATCGCTCGGTTCCTGCCATCACCGGCTGCGATAGAAGTGGCGCGCGGAGCCTGGCGATATCCAGCACGTGCAGCACTGTCACCCTCAGCGGCTTGACGAACGGCAGCGTGGCCACCCAGTTAAGTCCCCACCCCCCGTACCTCGATCCATCCGTCGCCACGAGCACATTCATGCCACGCCTCCTTGTTGAATCGACACCTTAGGAGTCTGTCCGAGTAATGCCATTCTACTGCGGCAAACGATCTGCAAGCATCTGCGTCGTTCTCGGCCCGAAAAAATCCTCAACGTATTCCAGCGAATACGCTTCCGGTTTTTTCGCGCCTGCGGTCTCGCATCTACCAGCAGCTCCTTTGCCTCGCAATGAAGGATTACTCGGACAGACTCCTAGCCGCCGTGCCTCCATCGGAACAAGCGCGACGCACATTCACTCCGTCATCGAACGACGAGCACAGGACAGTGCGCGTACTGTAATACCTGCATCGACACGCTACCAAGGAGTACCCTGTCAATGGTTCCCAGCCCCTTGGCCCCCATGACAATCAGATCCGCTTCCTGTTTGGCAGCCACCTTCATAATCTCTTCCGCAGGATCCCCAATCTTACAGATATGTTCGGCCGTAAATCCCTCTTTGATCAGCTGCTGCGCACTCTGTTGAACCAACCGGCGGGCAACATCCTTCACCTTCTTTTCCGACTTGATCCACGGAGCCGTAAATCTGAACTCGATGGGAGCCAAAGGGCGGCGCTTCATGACATGAAGCACCGTCACATGAATCGGCACCTGCCCGTCTTTGCTGGTCGAACGATCCAGCGGGAATTTAGTCCGCACAAACCACACTGCTTTGGCCGATGCCTCCGATGCATCAATCGCCAAGATGATCCGCCGCAACGGCGCCGCCTTGGCCTTAAGATCAGCCATGTTGCACCTCCTTTAAATAATGCTCCCATTGTTGAATCATCGCCAGAGCCGCCGTGCCCCCGTCACGATGAGATCGGCCTGGTTCCACTCTTCCATCGCAAGGCCAGTCGTTCACGCAGCTAATGATCTGCATTGATTGATAAAAAGATTGTGGCATTGCCGCGATTGAGCAAGAGAAGGACTGCAGTGTTCGGATTCAGTTGATTGGTGAGTCGCTCAAAGTCCCTGACATCCTTTACTGGATTGCGATTGATTTCTCGAATGATGTCGCCGGCTCGCAACCCTGCTCGCTCAGCGGGGCTGGTGACGTCGATATCCGTTACAACAACGCCTGACTGCGCCTTCGAGCCCCCTAATCGTCCAGATTGATTCGGGATGTTCTCAACCGTAATTCCTGTGAGGGCATGCTCACCCTTGCTACTATTGCTGCCTCGACGGCTAGTCTTGGCCAGTTCTTTGGGCAATTCGCCGATGGTCACGGTGACGTCCTGGGTCTTCTTATCCCTCAGAATCGACAATATCGCGGTTGTACCAGGCGCAGTCTCGGCCACTAACGCTCGCAACTGGCCTGGATCGCGAATTATAGTCGCACTATAGGCTGTAATAATGTCACCCCTTTCAAGCTTGGCTTTTGCGGCGGGACTGTCGTCCATCACATCTGTGACCAACGCACCTTTCGTATCCAGGGTGCCGAACTCTTTGGCGAGGTCCTGGGTGACTTCTTGGATCGACACCCCGATCCACCCCCTCACGACCTTCCCGTGCTTCATGAGGCTGTTCATAACACTCTTGGCCATGTTACTGGGAATGGCGAATCCAATGCCCATGTATCCGCCGCTTTGTGTAAAGATTGCCGTATTGATGCCAACAAGTTCGCCCTTTAGATTGACAAGCGCCCCTCCGGAATTCCCCGGGTTGATCGCCGCATCAGTCTGGATAAAGTCTTCATAGTCCACGATTCCCATGTTTGCTCGGCCGACAGCGCTGATGATGCCCATGGTCACGGTTTGGCTCAGGCCGAAGGGGTTGCCGATGGCGAGGACCATTTCACCAACCTGCAACTGCGTCGCATCGCCCCACGGAAGGACGGGAAGGTTAGAAAGGTCGATCTTGATCACGGCCACATCCGTCTTGGGATCAGCCCCGATAATCGTCGCTTTGAACGTGCGTTTGTCGGGCAAGGACACGGTCAACTCGTCGGCTCCTTCGACCACATGGTTATTGGTGACGATGTACCCATCCGATGAGACGATCACGCCGGAACCAAGTCCTTGCTCACGATGTTCCCGAGGAGCAGGTACGCGGCCTTCGAATTCTTCGCCGAAGAAGCGGCGGAAAAACGGGTCGTCGAAAAATGGACTCGCGCCCCGTTCGTTCCGATATTTGTTTTTCTTGACTGAGGAGATGTTGACGACAGCGGCTTTTGCCTGCTTGGCAATGGCGACGAAGGGTTGTGTTGAGATGCCCGCTTCTCCTCCCGGTTGGGAAACAGGTTGTGCGGCCACCGCCGTAGATTGGTGGATCGTCACGTCTGATGGCGGTGAACAGGCCACTACTGCTGCAGTGAGCAAGACCAGCCCGCAGAGGATCGGAGCCCCAAAACGTACATGGATGGATGTAACAGATCGGTTCATGACAATACCTCCACACCCACACGAATTGACGGGAAGCGTGGTGCCCCATGTACCTTGGTCGCTTAGGTCGCAATCTCAGCGATGGTGTGAATCGATCGATCAGGTAATTCTTCCTAAACAAAAGTCAAGATCTTCCCCAAATCCTCTATCACGGCTTCTGCTCCGGGGGCCTTGACCGAAACCAAACAGGAATTATTCATTCCACACAGAAAGAGGAGCTCTGGCTGGTTACTTGGTCAGGGAGTGCATTTGACCGGAGGCTTGGAGGTCTCACGGCAAGGAGATGATGGCGGGAGGTTCACTGATTGCCTGTGGTCCGGCTGCGTGAAGTAGCTTCGTTGCAATGTGCAGATCGTCGTGCAGCCGATGGGCCAGCGCTGGACCGATTCCTGGGATGGACTCGAACAGTGAGTCCGGGTCCATCCGACCGCGCAGGCGGTCGAGCATCGGCAGTCGGCCGGTGACGAGGAGGGAGTGAATGGAGCGCGCAAGGCTCACCCCAATGCCGGACAATGATCGCAACCCGTCTATTCCCTGTTGCTCTGCGATCTCTGCGGAGGGAGCCGCCAAGCGTTCGATCCTCTCCGCCGCCGAGCGATAGGCTCGCACGCGAAACCGATTCGCCCCCTGATCCTCCAGGAGGAGCGCGACCTCTCGAAGTTTCCGGGCAATCTCGATGTTCTGTGTGATCATCATGGCCTTTGGCCGACGAGACGCGCGGGAAAAGCGCGACGGGCGCGACTGGCAAGAACTGAATCTCCCCTATCAGTAAGCGCTCCCCCGACCTTCAACTTCACGATCTTCCCTTTCTCGCCTGTCTCGCGCCTCTCGCACTCATTCGTAGTGCAGCGCCTCGATAGGGTTCATCTTCGACGCTTTGTTGGCAGGATAGAGGCCGAAGAAGACGCCCACGATCAGGGAAAACAAAAACGCAACGACGACGGTCTCCGGAGAGATGATGGTCGGCCAGCCGATTATCGTGGTCAGCAGGCGCGCGATTCCGATCCCGGCACCGACGCCGAGTGCTCCGCCGATGGCGGTCATGATGATCGCTTCGATGAGAAATTGAAGCAGGATATGCTTGCGCTTTGCGCCGACGGCCATGCGAAGCCCGATTTCTTTCGTCCGCTCCGTGACCGACACCAAGAGAATATTCATAATGCCGATCCCTCCGACGATCAGCGAGATGGACGCGATGCCCATCAGCATGAGCATCATCGTCCGGCTCGTGCCGGCGATGGTCTTGGCGATGTCTTCAATCGTGCGGATGGTAAAGTCGTCTTCTTCAGATTGGTGCAGCCGGTGCCTCGTTCGCAAGAGATCCTTGATGTCGTCCACGACAGCGGGGATTTCGTGCCGCGTTTGAGTGGCCACGAGGATGATCCCCACGGTCCCGAGAAATTTCGTGCCCAGGACTTTGCGTTCGGCGGTGGAGAACGGAAGGACCACGAGGTCGTCTTGGTCCTGGCCCGTGGTCGACTGTCCTTTGGGCGTGAGAATGCCGATGACCCGGAGCGGGACGTTGCGGATGCGGATCTCGCTGCCGACGATCTCTTCACCGGTCTCGTACAGATTCTGGGCCGCAGTTTTCCCCAGCACGACGACTTTCGCGGCGGAATCCATGTCGGACTGTGTGAAGAAGTTGCCTTCGGCCACCGGCCAACTGCGGACGTCGGTGAACTCAGGCGTCGTGCCGAGGACAACGGTGCTCCAGTTCTTGTTCTCGTGAATGACCTGCAGGACGGATCGCGAACCGTATATCACCGTCGTGACACTCGCGACTTTCTTCTCGATGTCCTCCGCATCATCGACCGTCAAGGTCGAAACCGAACCGAGTCCGCCGCGCACGCCCCCGACGGTGGTCGCTCCGGGGACGATGATCATCACATTGGTGCCGAGGCTGGCGATTTCTGCTTGGACGGAGGCGGTGGCACCCTGACCCAAGCTGACCATCGCCACAACGGCGCCGATGCCGATGATGATGCCGAGCATGGTCAGCCCGGCGCGCAACGGATTGCGGCGGAGGATACGGAGGGCGGATATGATTGTGAGCCAAAGAAAAGGCATGGTGTGCAGGTGAAGTGTTTATCTGGTTTGTTTCGTTTGTCTGGTTTATTTGGTGCGTTCGGCTAAAACCAAAGAAACCAAACAAACTAAATCAACCAAACAAACCAGTTTCATCTCATCCTCGGGCCGCCGTCGAAGCCCGGCGGCAACTTCTTTTGGGCCTGTTCTTCCATCGTTTCAATCCCCAGGATCACACGGTCCCCCTCCTTCAGCGTCCCTTCGGCGATTTCTGTGGAGAGGGAGTCGGCGATGCCGGTCGTGATTGCCGTCTGGCGAACTTGCTCCTCATGATTTATTACCCACACCTGCGTAACCTTGCGGTCCACCGGGATCCCGGGCATGCGGAAGCGCAAGGCTCCATTCGGTAGGCGCAGAGCGTTCTCCTTCCTGGCCGTCACGATCGTCACGTTCGCTGTCATTCCCGGTTTGAGCTTGAGTTCCCGATTGTCTACGGCGATCACCACGTCGTAAGTCACGACGTTCTGGATGCTGATGGGTGCATTGCGCACCTGTGTCACGGTGCCTTCGAAGAACTCTTTGGGGTAGGCATCCACGCGGAAGCTGGCCTGTTTGCCCTCGGCGACCCCGCCGATGTCGGATTCGCTGACGTTGGCGTACACTTGCATCTGGGTCAGGTCTTGCGCGATGACGAAAAGGGTCGGCGTTTGGAAGCTGGCGGCGACGGTTTGGCCTACATCGACATTGCGGGATACCACGATCCCGTTCACCGGTGAATAGATCGTCGTATAGCCGAGATCAAGTTCGGCTGAGGCCAATGTGGCTGCCGCTTGATCCACCTGTGCCTGCGCGACCTCCACTTGGGCCTGCGCGTCGCGGAAGTTTGTGGCGGCGAGGTCGAAATCTGCCTGTGAGACGAATTGTTGCCGGAGCAGGGTCGTCATACGATCGAGTTCGAGTTTTCGCTGATTCGCCATGTTCTTCGCTTTCGCCAGATTGCCACGCCCGCTCTTGAGGGCCGCGCGGGCCTGGCTCACTCGCGCTTTGAATGGCTGCTGATCAATCGTGGCCAGGACCTGGCCCTTGGTGACCACGGAATTGAAGTCCGCCATCAGTTGGGTGATTTTGCCTGAGACCTGGCTGCCCACCTCCACCGACATGACCGGATTGACCGTACCGGTGGCGGTGACAATCGCGGTGATGGGGCCTCGATCGACCAGAGCGGTTTTATACGGGACGGGCGGAGTGCCGGAGAACCACCAATACCAGGTTCCCCCGACAGCGAGAAGAATGAGCCCTCCGATACCCGTGAGCCAGCCCCAACGTGGTGCTTTCCATTGTGAGCGGCGTGGCTCTGGAGAAGGAGTCAATATACGGCTGTCTCCAGAAGAGTGAAGGGCCGGAGGTTGTCGCGAGGGACTTGGAACGATGCCGGTCACTGGAACATGCCTGGTTGAATCGCGAGAGTCAGGAGTCATGGTGAACCAGCTTTTTTAGACGTATCGAGTGGACGCCGCTGACGAAGGCTGCCTGCTATTACTTTCCTGCCTTCTTCCGCCAACAAGAGTACCAGCGCGCCGCACATAAGCGGCCCGAAGATCCAGGCAGGCAAGGGGCTGGCTCCAAAAATTTCGTTACCCCAGGGGGTATAGATGATGAAGGCCAGGACGACGAGTTCTGTTGCGATTCCCCAGAGGAGCAATGGATTGCTGAACAAGCCGAGTCGAGAGAGCGACACTCGGTCTGAGCGGCAGGCGAACACGTTCGCCACCTGGGCGACGACGATGGCGGCGAAGGTGGCGGCGGTCGCCTGTTTGTAGAGCGGGTCGGACCAGTCGAGCGGCGTGCCCCAGGTCCATCCCTCTGTCAGGAGCAATAAAAAGAATGCGCCCATGGCTATCCCGGCTTCGATCAGGCCCAAGAAGACATAGGCGCGCAGGAGCAGCGGAAGGTTCATCAACCGTTCCGTGCGCGGGCGCGGTGGGATTGACATAATGCCGGCGTCGGGTTTTTCGGCACCCAGAGCCAAGGCCGGAACCATGTCGGTCCCCAGATCCACGGCGAGGATTTGCGGGACCGTGAGCGCTAGTGGAATCCCGAACAAGCCGTACGCCAGATAGGGAACGACCTCGGGCACGTTGCTCGCCAGTACGTATGTGGAAAACTTTCGGATGTTGGCGTAGACGGCCCGGCCTTCTTCAATGGCGTTGACGATGGTCGCAAAGTTGTCGTCGAGCAAAATTATGTCCGCCGTTTCTTTTGCCACGTCGGTTCCGGCGATGCCCATCGCAATGCCGATATCGGCTTTCTTGATGGCAGGGGCGTCGTTCACCCCGTCGCCCGTGACGGCCACCACTTCGCCCATGTCTTTCAGCACCGATACCACGCGCATCTTGTGCCGGGGGGCCATGCGCGCGAAGATCGGCTCAGCCTTGTCAGGGCGGGTGGGCGTAAGGAGCCGACGCAGTGCCTCGTCGTTCATCGTTTCGACCTGGTGCCCTTCGATCGCGGGACAGTCTCCGCCCGGTCCGGCGAGGGACTCTTTCGGCGCCAATCCGATCTGGCGGGCGATGGCCAGGGCCGTGAGCGGATGGTCGCCGGTGATCATGATCGTACGGACGCCGGCTTGGCGGCAGCGCGTGATCGCCTCCGGCACTTCGTGGCGCGGGGGATCTATCATCGCCACGAGGCCGAGGAAGGTGAGGTCCTGTTCCACCCGATCGATGTCCAGTTTTTCGACACCCTCCTCAATGCCACGCATGGCTACAGCCAGGACCCGATAGGCCTGGTGCGCGAAGGCACGGCTTTGCTCCATGACGCGCTGGCGGTCCTCCTGACTCATCGGCGAGAGCGCACTGTGGTGGCGCATCTGACTGCAGAGGGGCACGAGCGATTCCGGCGCTCCCTTCACAAAGGCCACGAGCCGGCCCTCACGCCAATGGATGGTGGTCATGCGCTTCCGGTCCGCGTCGAACGGCAGCTCACCCATTCGGGGCAATGGTTCTTGCTGGAGGAGTTCGTGATCCAGTGCGAACTCGACCAGGGCCACTTCGGTTGGATCGCCCGTGATGGTGGGGCGGCCGTCGGTCCGCCGCAGGCGTTTGGCATTGTGACAGTGGATGACCGCGTCGAAGAGCGGCGCATACTCCTCGGCCTCGATCGCGCTGGTCGTACGTCCGGCGATCACCAGAGAGCTTTTCTGCACTTCAACTTCGAGATGGTCCATATAGAAACGAACCACGCGCATCCGGTTCTCGGTCAGCGTCCCTGTCTTGTCCGTGCAGATGACGGTGGTGCAACCCAAGGTTTCAACGGATGTCAGCTGCTTGATGAGCGCATGGCGTTTAGCCATGCGCTGGCTGCCCAACGCCAAGGCCAGCGTCACAGTGGGGAGTAGTCCTTCCGGCACGTTCGCGACGATAATGCCGATTCCGAAGATCGCGCTGATCCAGAAGCCCAAGCCCATGGAGACGCCGATGACGAAAAAGACCCCGCCCATGGCGACCGACAGCATTGCGACCACATGGGTGACCTTCGCGATCTCTTTCTGCAGAGGGCTGAGGCCTGTCTCCACGCTCGTGGAGAGGCGGGCGATCTTGCCGAATTCCGTCTGCATACCGGTGGCGAACACCACCGCCTTGCCTCTGCCGGAGAGCACGGGGGTACCGGCGAATACGAGATTGGGAATGTCCTGGAGATGTCCATCGATGACCGGCTCCGCCGTCCGCCGCTTCGGTTGGGATTCGCCTGTGAGAGAGGAGAGGTCGACACGCATGTCAGAAGCTTCGATGAGCCGGCCGTCGGCAGAGATCTGCTCTCCCTCCTCGATCAAGAGCACGTCGCCAGGCACGATGTCTTCCCGCGACACATCCAGCGGTTGGTTGTTTCGCAGGACCCATGCCCTGGCAGGAAGGAGGCGATGGAGGGCATGCACGGCTCGTTCCGCTTTATATTCCTGAAAGAAGGCAAAGACGGCGTTGATGACGATCACACCGAGGATCGCCCAGCCAAGCGTGGCCATGCCTTCGCCGGGCTTCATGAATTCTGCCGTGAACGCCAGGGCAACGGCGATCCAGAGCAAGATGGCCAGAAAGTGGGTGAACTGGTGGAGGAATCCTCGAAGCAATGAATAGTGACCCGGCTCCTCCAGAACATTGGGACCATACCGACTAAGTCGCTGCTTCGCCTCTTCGGGCGACAAGCCGCCTTCCCTAGTTCCCAGGTGTTTGAGGATTTCACCAACCGTCAGTTGGTGGAGCTGTGGCTCTTCGAGGTCAGGCACGCCGGCCTCGCACGATCAGGACGGAGCAGGGGGCATGTCTCAGGAGGCTTTCCGAAACGCTCCCCAGATAGAGCCGCTCGCTCTTGGTCAACTCGCGAGATCCGATCACCAAGAGGTCGGCATGATTTGCCTCCACATGTTTGACGATGGTCTCGATGACGTGGTCCATCTGCACGTCCGTCTCTACAGCGTAGCCCTCTTTCAGGAAATCATCCCGCAATGAGGTAACCAGTCGTGTGGCTTGCTCGATAACCGGCCGTTCCAGCTCTTCGATTTGGGATTTAGACAGGTACCGAACAGCCAAGTCGGTCACAGGTCTTTCGGCCGAGGAGAGGATGGTGATGATGGAGGATTCCGGAAGAATGCGGGAGCGAAGGAATCTGGCGGCGGCTCGGGAGTGTTTCGAGTTATCGACCGCGAGGGTCACGCGCGTCAGCTGTTGGATCGGCCGTTTCACAACGAAGACGGAACAGGAGGCGATCGCCGCGACCTGCCGGGAGATGCTTCCCAACAGGAATCCTTGAACGTCGCTCAATCCGCGGGACCCGATGAGGATAAGATCGGCCTTCAGCCGCTGCGCCTGTCGCGCGATCGTCCGGGCGAGGGGGCCATGGGCCAAGACAGGGTGGTATTTTGTGCGAGGGCCGGTTGCGGCCTGTCCGAGTGCCACTCGAGCTGACCGCTCCGCCTCGCGGAGAAGGATACCACCGGCCTTCTCCATAGCGGCCAGGGCGCGCCTCTCTGCTACGGGATTTTTGCCCCTGCCGGCTTGGATGGCCGAGGGATCGACGACATGGAGAAGCGTCACATCCTCCGGCTCCCGGCCCACGAGTGCTTCGAGTGCTTGTACCCCCCACTGCGACCATTCAGACCCATCCACCGCACAAAGAATTCGCATGACGCCCCCCTTCTTCAATGACAATGCCAGCCATCAACCAATCGGCGACTCCGGGTATCAGAACTGCATTGGGTGTGCCTGTGACACAGAGGAGTAGGGAAGGAGGATCAGCCCTATTCCGAGGGGTTGCACATAGAAACAGTACTCTGCTCTCTCTACATGGTGCGGCGTTTTGCAGCAGAGAGGGAAGCGGTACTGTGGTGAATGGCGCCAATACATCTCGTTTATTTGGTTGAACCAGATACACCAGAAAGACCGGACGGAGGAGGAAATACATGCCGACGAAGAAGGCGAAGACAATGAAGAAGGGCAGGACAGATCGGAAGAAGGACTTCGGCGGGATGACGGTGAAGCAGGTGATGCAGAAAATGGTGCAGTCCGCCCATCTCAAGACGAAAGGCGACGTTATTGCGTCCCTCATGATCGAGGGGTTCGGAGCCGTGCCGGTGGTGGATGCCAAAGATACGCTCCTGGGCATTGTCAGCGAGCATGATCTGCTGGCTGCATTGGATGATGGGCACAAGCTTGGCGCCGTTACCGCTGCCGACATCATGACGTACAACCCCTACTCGATCCATCCGGAAACGATACTCCCGACGTTGATTCATGTATTTCGAGCCAGCGATTTAATTCGGGTACCGGTGGTGGACAGCAAAGACAAGCTGGTGGGTATCATCGCCAGGAGGGATGTGCTTCGCGCGTACCTAGCAGCCGGCCGTGCGTGATGCTGAAAATGACCCCCGGCGTCGTTCTCAGTCGCCCGTCTCCCTGCAACGTACCCCAAGGGTACGCTTCGGTCGCCGAGCTCCCTGCGGCCTAGCCGGGATGTCATTTTGAGCATCCCGAGGGGATGAGAGTCTATTGTACTGCAGGCTTCTGATTGAGGATATAAAAGGAGGGCCTATGCGACAAACGGAGTTTCTTGTGGCGGCCTGCGACCCCAAGACCTTGACGGTGGGGCAATTGATGCAGGATGCGGTCTTTACCTGTGGCTCCAGGGCCGATGCTTTGTCTATCAGCCGTATGATGAACCAGCAAAACTTCGGCAGCCTGCCAATTGTCGAAGAGGACCGGACCCTGGTCGGCCTGGTGAGTGAGTATGATCTGCTTCAGGCGATGATCGACGGTCGGGATCTGCGGAAGATCATGGCCGTCGAAATCATGAGCAGCAACCCGGTGACGGCCACTGAGAATATGAAGCTGGAGGAAGTTGCGAATCTGTTCCAGGATCGCTACATCACGCGGGTGCCGGTCGTACGGAACGGCAAACTTGTCGGTATTCTGGCGCGGCGAGATCTGTTGTTCGGCTATATGAAAGCGTCGCAGTACTGGTCTTAACAGAATGCTGAAAATGACCCCCAGCGTCGTTCTCAGTCGCTCGTCTCCCTGCAACGTACCCCAAGGGTACGCTTCAGTTGCCGAGCTCCCTGCGGCCTTGCTGGGATGTCATTTTGAGCATCCTGCGGGTGCTGCTGTTCCTATTCGGTACCGCCTTACTCAGAAATACATCGAATACGCCCGCTACTATGGTCAGGGCGTTCTGGAGTTCGCTGGTTGCCGTAAGTGCGATGATCATCATGTTTTTTCAGGTTTCTGCGCAAGCTGATCCCCCCAAGAAGCATCGCGGTCCCTGCGAGATCCATTACCCCAGTGATGCGACGGTCGAGTGGGACTGTCGGATTCTGCGCCCCGGTGAATCCCTAGAAAAATTGTTTGGTGAAGGTTGGATCGATGTCGTGCGATTCAATCGGATTGATCGGCGTCGTGCACATTCAGGCGTGCCCATCAAAGTCCCGAGGAGGGTGGATGAAACTGCAGCGACTCATTGAACTCGCCCGGCTTTACACATGATGGAGTTCGGTATTATGGTGTGGCTCTGTTGTGTTTATGTGAACCCCTATAAGCAGGAGGGTGATGCAAGATGAACCTCAGAATTCTGATCGCGTGGCTGGCGCTGTGGCTGCTCGCAGCAGGAGGCTGTGCGGAGGGGCCGAAGGTACTCACAGATTCCGATCCGTCCGCCCGGTTCTCTGCGTTTCGCACGTTTGCCCTTTCGGGGATGACGGACAGAGGATATGAGGTCGGGCCGTCGGACCATTCCCCCTTGCGAGGGCGGATCAAAGAGATGGTTGACGAGCAGCTCATCGCCAAGGGGCTCCGGCAGGTCAGGGTGGAAGACCGCCCCGACCTGCTGGTGCACATTTTTTTCGGCGTGAAGGGCCAGCAACGTGTCGAGACCACTGACATGACACCGAACCTCTATCCGGGCTGCTACCGGGGTTTCTATCCCGGCTGCTATGGCCGTCAGGTGACTGCCTATGAGTATCACGACGGCGATTGGGTGCCAGCCAGTACTCGCATCGTGACTACCTATGAGGATCATGAAGGCACCTTGATCGTGGATCTGGCGGACTCGTCAAAAAAGAAGTTGGTGTGGCGGGCCGTGATTAGGGCGGGGTTGGGCGACAACTTGGAGAAGAATTTCGAATTGGCCAACAAGGGAATCGCCGAAGCATTCAAGGACTATCCGCGGGCCAGATAGCAGTGATCGGACCGTCCACGTTAGGCACGAGAGGATAGGGGAAGGGCAGGTGGACTGAATGGGAATGCGGAGCCAGGTCTGCCCTTCCATAAATGATGTATGAGTAGACGACTGGCCCTGGTTATTGAGATAATGAATTATAGCTAAGTGCCTGTCGGTCGAACCCTGGAGTGCCGTCGTGATATGTGTGTGGGGGATGCGACAGGTCGCAGATCAGCGCATCGCTTGCTCCGCGAAGGTTCCGAAATGATCAGACACGCCTTGCGACATGCCCTATCGGGAATCGGCGTGATCATGGTGCTGGCCTGGGGGCTGGCGCCATTGGCGGCGGGAACCGCCACGGCAGCGATAAAAGGCACGATCAAACAGATGTTCGTAATCTTGAATGATGAGGAATTGAAGACGCCGGGCAGGGCCGAAGAACGCCGCCAGCAGCTCGAGAAGGTGATCGGGAACCGAATCGCCTACGACGAAATGGCCAAACGATCATTAGGACCCCAGTGGACGCAGCTGAATGAAGAAGAAAGGCAGGAATTTATTCGGTTATATGCTCAGCTTCTCAGGGATACGTATTCCAGTCGGTTCGACCGCTACTCTGATGAGAAGGTCGAGTTTCTCAAGGAGACACTTCAGGGAGACTACGCGGAAGTCAGGACGAGGCTGACGAGTAGCAAGTTTAGTCTTGATGTGGATTACCGGATGCTGCAGCGGGCTGGAGACTGGCGTGTCTACGACATTGTTGTAGACGGAATCAGCTTAGTCCACAGCTACCGCGAACAGTTCACCAAAATCATCAGAACGTACTCTTACGAAGAGTTAGTCGAAAAGCTGAGGCAGAAAACCGGGGAGATCAAACCGTTTTCGGAGGCTGCGAACCCCTAGATCTCCCACAAAGTGCTTCTTGCGCGCAGAACGCGCACAATAAAACTGTGCTCGGGCACCTGGCCGCCCCCTTCCCCTCTCTTGTTCGACAAAATCCAATCGCTACACAAAATTGAAAGCGCAAGTCCCGTCGAGCGTGCCGGATTGTAGGAATAAGTGGTCTCCACCAACTGTTCTTCGGCAAACCCCCGGTTCCCCGTACAAATTTGGATGGACAAAGGCCATAGGTCGTACAGATTTGTACGTATAAGTAGTCACCACAGGTCTAAGTTATTGATAATGCAATGAATGTGGTGCTGGATCGCAACTTGCTGATGCCTCCCTGCGAGAGTCAATTTTTCTAAGAAGGGAGAATCGAACGATGGATTGCCCAAAGTGCAAAGGATTGATGATGTTGGAACGGTTTTCGGATTTCTTCCTGGTCTTTTATGCCTGGAAATGTGTCAATTGCGGCGCGATCATCGATAAGACGATTTGTAATAATCGGAAAAACAGCCTCGCAGCGAAAGCTGCGAAAGAGGCTGAGCCGGCCACTGTATCTATTGGGTGACCACCTTCGATCTCGTTGTGTTGTGCCCAGGTCGAACCTCTGAAAGGGGGAGGCTGTATACGTGTGCTCCCCACAGCAGTTTCCCGTCACCGCTTTGATTTCTTCGTGGCTGTCTTTCCCCCACAGGGCTCCGGGCGGCTGAGATCAGCCGGCAACTTGGTCTGCTCGTCGAGACAGGCACTGTCGAGTTGTGCCTGAGTCAGGCCCAGCGCTCCCGCGAGGTTCGCGCCCCGTAAGTTCGCCTGCCGCAGATCGGCTCCATCCAGTCGCACTCCGGTGAAATCCGAACCTGGAAACGATGTGTCCTGAAGATTTGCTTCCTGCATGTTGGCCTGCTGGATTGTGGCGTGGCTGAAGTTCGACCGTCTCAAGTCCGCTGCGACCAGATTGGCCGATTCCAAATTTGCTCCATTGAATTGCGCGCGCTGCAGAGACACGTTTGGCGCGTAGATCTGGCTGAGGTCCGTTTGGATGAAAATGGTTCCCTTGCCTCTCGCCCCGATAAGGATGGCGTGAGGGAGTTTTGCACTGCGGAAGTCCGTTCCATCAAGAATCGAATGGAACAAAATCGCCATTCGAAGGTTGGCAGCTTGCAGGTTGGTCCTCACCAGCCGTGCGTCTTCGAAATTGACTCCTTCCAGGTCTGCTTGCTGGAAGCCCGCTGACTGCAGATTGGTGAACCGAAGGTCGGCGCCTCGGAGCAACGCATCGCGGAAGCTGGCCTCCGTCAGATCTGCCTCATCGAAATAGGCTCCTTCGAGATCTGCTTCCACGAGGCGCGCGCCGTATAGTTGAGCGCCGTCGAGAAGGGCGCCCTGCAGATTAGCCTGTTCCATGTTCGCTTTGGTCAAGTTCGTCCGGCGGAGATCGGCTTCCAGGAAGTCGGCTCCGGACAGGGTTGCTCCATGCAGGTTGGCGCCATAGAAATAACTGTCGGCCAGGTTGGCGTTTGTGAAATCGGCAGCAGTGAGGTCCGCGCCTTCAAAGTGTGCTCGTTCGAAGGTGGATTCGCGCAGTCGGGCACCGGTCAGGATGGCGTCGTACAGAGCCGCTTCATCGCCTATCGCACGGGACAAATTGGCCTTCGACAATCGAGCATGTCGAAGGTCCGCTCCCGTCAGGTTGCTGTCTTCCAGGCTTGCCTTGGTGAGATCGGCACCGGCGAGCCGCGCCTGCGTCAAGGTACTCTGGGAGAGATGGGCTTCGCGTAGCATTGCGCCTTCGAGGATTGCCCGTTCCAGATTGGCTCCGGCGAGTTTCGCCTGGCGCAAGTCTGCCTGACAGAGATTTGCCCGTTGGTACTCCTGTTTTTCACGCTGTCCGATCCAATGCCCATGGGATTCCACAACCGCCTGCAGCTGCCTGGGCGGAACTGGCTTTTTTTTGTAGGTGCTCTCACAGTTGGTGAGAGGGCCGCTTGCCTGACTCGGTTCCGCCGTTTGGGTGATAGCGGGTATACTGATGGTCAGCGCTGCGATCAATACCCTGTGGAAGGCACAGACTCTTGTCAGTGTTCTTTTCATTCGTGTCTCCTTAGAATGGGTCTTCGGTCATGTGATTATTACACAGATTGGTCCACGGCGAGCGTAAGGTCATGAAGTGGTTGAGAGATCCTAACCTCATAGGCCTGGCCGCCCTCGAGACTCCGTAACGAATCAGGCAATAGTGCCAACTCTGTGGCGGCCCGTTGACGTAGTTCCGTCAATTTCTGAGCAGGAACAAGCCGGCGGCCCCCTGTCATCACGGGATGCAGGAGCGGATCTCCCGTGCCGGAGGCTTCCACCGTGGTCACGAGATCGTGATCGC
The DNA here is from genome assembly GCA_013388555.1 of Nitrospirota bacterium. Lineage (GTDB taxonomy): Bacteria > Nitrospirota > Nitrospiria > Nitrospirales > Nitrospiraceae > Palsa-1315. The sequence continues at coordinate 17,100 of JACAFD010000137.1, forward strand.
ATCGCCCATCGTGGCGGTACTGTCGATAGACCTGTTTGCTGCCAGGCCAGGTGGCTTTCCCTTCCGATCGTTTCCGGCAGGGTCGGCCAGCATACTCTTGTAGTTTGTAGGCACAATCGAGTGAAGGTGCATCGGCCGACGTGGTCATGGCGGTGCCGACGGCAAAACTGTCGATCGGTGCTTCACTGCCGATCAGCCGCTGCAGTTGATATTCGTCCAGATTGCCGCTCGCCAGGATCCGGGCTTGCGGCAAGCCCCCCTCATCCAAGATGCGCCGGACTTTTCTCGCATGGTCCGCCAGGTCCCCGCTATCTAACCGCACACCCTTCACCATGATGTCCTGTTGCCGTAAGCTCCGAGCCAGCGCCACCACTTTGTGTGCCGCCGCCTCCGTGTCGTAGGTATCGATCAAGAGGACTGCGTTTTCCGGCTGTGATAGAGCCAAATGTTCAAAGGCGGTCGCCTCATCCTTGTGGGCCTGTACAAAGGAATGGGCCATCGTGCCGTAAAGCGGAATGTCATACTCCATACCGGCAAGAACTGTGGCGGTTCCGGCAAAGCCGGCCAGATAGCTGGCTCGCGCGGCGAGCAGGCCCGCCTCTGCTCCGTGCGCCCGACGTAACCCAAAATCGATGAGCGGTTTCCCGCCTGCGACCAGGACCGATCGTGCCGCTTTCGACGCAATGAGCGTCTGAAAGTTGAGCAGATTCATGATCCTGGTTTCGACGAGCTGCGCTTGGGGGAGGGGAGCCCTCACGCGCAGGATCGGCTCGTTCGGAAAAAACACCGTTCCCTCCCGCATGGCGTGCACGTCGCCGGAGAACCGCAGGGTTTCCAGATAGTCCAAGCAGGATTGACTGAACCGTCCGGTCTGTTCGAGCCATTCCAGTTCGGCCTGGCTGACGCGGAGCTGTTCCAAGAAGTCCAGGACTTGTTCCAACCCGGCGGCCATCAAAAAGCCACGCTGGGCCGGTAACCTCCTCACGAAAAACTCAAAGACGGCTGTATCCATCATGCCTTGCTCGACATAGGCCTGCATCATGGTGAGTTGATAGAGGTCTGTCAGAAGAATGCTGGAGCAGGGATTCATGCAGCCAGACTCTCTAGACGGGTTGGGATCGCTCCCAGTCGAACCATGGCCTCTTCCGCCTTGCGTCCATCCTCCCAGGCGACATTGACGGCCCTGATCGCATCGGTCAGCAGACAGACGCGGTAGCCGAGCATCCGTGCGTCCTTGACCGTGTTGAGGACGCAATAGTCCGTGGCGAGGCCACCGATGAAGAGCCGCCCGATACCAGCCGCCTGTAGGTGTTCGTGTAGAGGCGTATCTTGGAAGGCTGAATAGGCTTCCTTGTCCGGCAGGGTCGCCTTCTGAATGATGGTAGCCGTTTCCGGGATGGGGAAGGAGGGTGGCGGCAGAGCGCCGAGCGAACCAGCTACACAATGGATTGACCAGGGTCCTCCCTGCTCGCGAAAGGAACAATGGTTGGGCGGATGCCAGTCGTGCGACAAGAAAATCGGCAGGCCCTGTGACTGGAAACGATCAATGTACCCACGCAGGACGGGGACGATCTCGTTGCCTCCATTTACCCCTAAGGCTCCACCTGGGAGAAAATCGTTTTGGACATCGGCGATCAGCAAGGCATCGCCGGCATACAGCTTTTCCATTATGGTACTCATAGCGTTGAGGTGACACAACGGGAGAGCATCCTGTTACCGCCCCTGCTGGGACAACAGGCGGATGTACGCTACTACGTCCTGCATTTCGCCGTCCGTCAGCTGGCCTCGCCACGCGTGCATGGGGCTGAAGACGACCCCGTGTTCGATGGTTCGCAGCAATTCTTCGTCGGATTTCAGAAAGGACCGAAAACGGTGAAAGTTGGCCGGCGGCACCTTGAGGGCCTGTCCATCCGGTCCGTCCCCCCAACCTCCGACACCGTGGCAGGCCTGGCAATGTCGTTCATAGACGCCTTTGCCTCTTGTGATATCGGCTGGATATTCTTGCGCCTGAACAAACGAATGGAATGCCAGCCCCATTAATCCTGCGACGACGATGGCTGGGACGATGGTCGGCATCAGGTCACGATGGATCGGGCGCATGAAAACCTCCTA
>JACAFD010000197.1 GCA_013388555.1 Nitrospirota bacterium
GGTGAGAGCCTCAGTGGCCTGAACCTGAGCAACACGACACACACCAACGCCGGCACCTACATCGATGTCGTGACGTTTACCGACGTGACGGGGAATTACAAGAACACCATCAAGAACGTCAAGTCTATCATCAGCAAAGCGACAGTGACGCTCACGGTGACCGGCTACAGTGTGATCTTCGATGGCCTGCCGCATACAGCAACAGGCACGGCGACTGGGGTCTTGGGCGAGAGCCTCAGCGGCTTGAACCTGAGCAGCACGACACACACCAACGTTGGGACTTACCTCGATGTCGTGACGTTCACTGACGTGACGGGGAACTACAAGAATACCGTCAAAAACGTCAGCAGCAGGATCCTCTAGGCTTTAACAATGGAGCCACGCTACGCGAAGAGAATCGCATCCACGTGAGAGAGATGGGTGAAAGAGATGGGGTCGTTGCTTGACTTTGTACCTGGCCAACTCTATAGCAGCCTGAGCGAGCAAGGTCTGTGCAGGCAACCGACCGATCCTTCCCTACCCTACGCCGTCTACACTGAACATGAACAATCCCAGTTACCCTATCCTAAGCAGTTCCGTCCGGCGCGAGGGGGGAGCGGGTCGGCACCCGTTGTCGGAGGGGCGGGGACCCACCGAGGCGTGACCGAAGTGGAAAGCCGGAACTGACGGCACCGCGATCGTATGATCGCGGCCGCGGGAATTCCGGAAGGATTCCACGAGGTCACGCCCGGAAGGGTCGCCCCGGGAGATACGAGGGCCGACCCGCTTCCCCCTCGCGCTGTGTTAGGTGTTGCGATCCAACATCTATAAGCCTTACATGCTTTGCTCCCGCTATACGCCATCAGCTATCAGCCATTCGCTCCCTTGTCCCTAAAGCATCGGCTTCTACCCTCCTGTACCCCGCAGATCCTGCGCTCTCACAGAGGTTGTGGGAAATTTCATGGAGACCTGCTATAAGGCTTGGCCAAGGTGTTGATTTATTAGAGCCAAGCAGGACTAGTGGGCACACGTGAACAGAATGAGCGAAAGTTCTCCAGTTGGGACATTCTCCCTACCGGGGGACGGCGGTATTGGTTCGATGTGTTGGGCAAGCAAGGCTGGAAGGCTCGGTACGTAAAAGAGGTTGACGCCGATGAGGTCACGGTGCGATTTTATCAGGAGATTTACGACGACACCGGCAAGCTTGTTGAAATCCATTACAAGTATCCGGTGGACCAGGGCCACCAAAAGGTCACATCATGAAAGAAATCATCACTCACCAGATGGTTGCCGACAAACTGGCAGCTTACCTCCAACACGATCTGTCACTGGCCGACCTCGTTGCCTGGGCTGAATCTGCCATGATGGAGGGGGAATTCGACCCCCAACATTTCACCGCTATCCGCGATGTCGTAGCATGCCTTGGTGTGGCCGACGTTCGCGCCTTCGGGTTGACCTGGGATGACTGTGAACATTTGCTAAAGCGATTGGGCTATGCGGCTCACATCCAAATCATGGCCACATAACTCGCGATCCCGGACTGCTTCATCACCGCCACATATCCCAAAACAGCACAGAGTGGAGCTGCCTGCCGGTTTATCACCTGGCTCTCTACTACCGGATTAGGCAGGCATTCTCCCCCTTCTTCTAGGGATGTGGCCAGGTTGGCTTTTACTGCGCGCATGGAGCGACATAACTATTCCCTCCAGGTTTGCTCGTTTGCCCTTGTTTGGAACGGTACCCGTATCAGACCTGACTGCGGCCGTCGAACAAGGTCACAGATAATCCCTCCAAGCTCGCTAGTATTCTCTTCAGGGATGGGAGCTGATGGATCTTCTATTGCGCGCGTTATCCCAATTCCTCATTCGCGTTCAAGGGTAGCCTGGGCGATCCTCGATTGCGCGCGTAGAACGAGCACATTCTGATCGTGCGCGTTCCGCGAGCAGGAGGACGACTAGGCTGCCCTTGCCATCCTTCGGAGGCCGCGCGTTGCGCAAACACAAGAGATCAGCAGACTACCCTCCTTTCCCCCTCCAAACTCGCTCGTTTCTCTTTGGTGAGGAGTAACCCAACTGCCCTTCATTGCGCGCGTCGAGGGAGCACATTCCGATCGTGCGGCCTCCGCGAGCACAAAGGGCAGTGGGCTACTCCTCACCCCTTCCTTCCAAGCTCGCTCGTTATTCTTAGGGATGGGGGCTGATTGATCTTCTACTGCGGGCGTCCAACGAGGGGAGTCCGCGACCGCGCGTTGCGCGAGCACAGAAGATCATCAGCCTCCATCCCCCTCCCCTCTTCCCCCCATACGTAGGATTGCGGTTCTTACGGTGATACCCTTACTCTACGCAGTATGACGGAGAGGAAACAGCCTATCCAGTGGCGAGCGATCATGCAGGGGGTAGCCATCGTGTATGGAGTCACCTTTGTGGCTGGATTGCTGTTGGCCTTCAACGGGATCACGCCACAGTCCAATCATATAGCCTTCCCCCTCCTCGCATGGCTCACTGGTGGGGTTGGAGTCGCTATCGCTCTGAGAGTTGCTGAAACCACACGGCTCTCCTATCTTGTGGCACTTGGTGTCGGGGTCTGGCTCCTGAGTTCGACAAGTGTCTTGCTCGGAGCACAGACCGTGACTGCGTGGTTAGATAGTGGCCTGTTCATCGCAATCACGGTCCTCCTGGGCCGACTTCTGCTGGGAAGAGACTTAGAGACTCTGCCGATATCCGATCAGTCCCGTTCACAAATGATCTCCAAGAACAACCCGCAGGTACCGGCGCATCGAGGAATGAGATCGACTCTATAGCCAATCAACTCCTGATATCTCACGCCAAGTCCGATCGGCTCAGAACCCTTCTGGCTTGGGGGTAACCAAGCATGGCATGAACTCTACCAACAGATTTGCGGTGAGGGAGAAAACAAAACAGCCAGCGCAAGAGGGCCGGCTGTCTGGTATGAGAACTACGTCTTGAGGGCTATAATCGCGCGCTATATTTAGGAAGCGCGCTGGAGTTGAGTCTTACAATCCAACAGTTTACGCCTCATAATGAGAGGCAGAGAATGGATGAAGTAGCGGGGTGAACCTGATTCCCTGTTACTTCCCTGCTGCCATTCCCATTCCCATCGCCAGAACTCCGACCAATACTGCGATCGAAATTCCTGCGTATAACATGCCATTGATTAGCGCAACAGTCGTCATGGTGTTCCTCCTCCCTGAGAATCTTTGCATCCCTACTCAACCCAGGAGATGAGTGAGTCGTACATGCTATACCAACTTAGTACAGCAATGGCCGTGCCAATCTTTCTTGCTTCGGCTGCAAACCCATAACTAGTTGATATATTATAATAATATTACGAGCGCCTTCAGGCCACTTCACGGAATCATCAGATAATCCGCGATCGGCCGCGAGGGCAGCCACGACTATTCGTGGGCTACTCCGCGAGAGAGTATAGAGATCGTGCGGAAAGGGTGTTGTCGTTCTTTAGCTCGAGGAGGGTCTCTTCATTCCAAACTGCTTCATCCGGCTGCGCAGCGTGCTGGGAGGGATTCCCAAGCGCGCAGCTGCGCCTTCGGGACCTTCGATGTGCCAATGCGTCAATGTGAGGGTCTGCAAAATGTGTCGGCGCTCGACTTCTTTAAGGTCGGCTGGCGGCGAGGCAGCGGAGGAAGAAGCCTGCGACTCCAAGACTCGCTCGTCGACCCGCAACACCGGTCCATGAGAGAGAATCAGCGCTCGCTCGATCACATTTTCCAATTCACGGACATTGCCAGGCCAGGTATAGCGCATCAGCCGTTCTAGCGATTCCTGATCAATGTCCTTGCATGAACGGTTGAATTTCACACAGTACTGTTTGAGGAAGTGCCGAGCCAATTCAGGGATATCCTCCGGGCGATTCCTGAGCGGAGGCAAGACGAGGGGAAAGACATTCAGACGATAAAAGAGATCGGCGCGAAATGTCCCTTCCTTGACAGCGGCAGGCAAGTCGCTATTGGTGGCAGCGATCACCCGAACATCGACACGAATGGGCTGCTTCCCACCCAGCCGGTCCACCATGCCATCTTGTAAAACTCGCAACAGCTTGGCCTGCGTCTCCAGTGGCATTTCACCAATTTCATCCAAGAAGAGGCTGCCGCCATGGGCCAGTTCAAACCGGCCCTCATGGGTTCGGTCCGCCCCAGTGAACGCACCTCGCTCATGGCCAAAGAGCTCGCTTTCGACCAACCCGGCCGGGAAGGCAGCACAGTTCACCCGCACCAAGGGTTTCCGATGCCGTGGACTCCAATCATGGATCGCTTGCGCAATCAGTTCCTTGCCGGTGCCCGTTTCCCCCATAATGAGCACGGTTGTAGGATTCGGCGCGACCTCTCGTGCCAGAGCTATCACATTTTGAAAGGCCGGGCTCTTCCCCACCAAGGAATCGCTGTTCTTCGTGAGTTTCAGTTCTTCGATCAAATACACGTTTTCTTTGTCCAGTTGGTGCCGCAATCGGTTGATCTGTTCGTAGGCTTGAACATGGTCGATCGCATAGGCAATTTGCATGGCCACTTGTGTCAAGAACTCGAGGTCCCCCGGGTCCGGCACTCCTGACTCAATGCTGCCGATATTGAGAATACCCAGACACTTATCTCCCACGAGTAGAGGGAGATTGATGATTCGTCCAAGCCCTTCTTGCACGTACATTTTGTCTTCAGGGAACACTTGCACCCGTTCAAGCTCCGGACGACAGTGGACGGTTTTGTGATCATAGGCCCACCCCATCCCGCTTCCGATACGGGGAATCACGGCATCGCGCGGGAGGAACACATGCGCCATCGTCGTGGCAACGACATAAAACCTGAACCCGTCAACCTCCGGATCATAAAGCGTGACTGTACACCGTGCCCAGGGAATCACCTTGGTGATCTCCGCGGTGATCGCTTCCCACAGGCTGGCCATCTCCCGCTGCGAATTGAGCACCACTGCCACAGTCAAGAGGGCTCGATAGTTTCTCTCAATTCGATCCATAGACTTGTCGCATCCTCTCACATTGCAAATTCAATCATAGATCCTGCGTTCATATCTAGCATGTCCTTACGAAATACTCGATCCTCTGATAAACCATGCACTGCTGTCCATTCGCCTCAGCTCTGAGGCAGCCAAACGGGAAGGGGTCGGAAATGGCGCAAAGGCGTGAGGAGCTTTCATTGCTCCCGGAGCGCGCGCCCTCCGAAGGGCCTTGTTCGACGGCGCAGTTAAGGGAGCCCTGGCCGCTTTCCCCCTGATCCCCCCCTAATACCCCGCTAACGATAGGTTGACAGCCGGAAATCCAATCGCTGAGAATGCTCCCATGGCTGGAAAGATCATCATCGAACGGCTGGAGTTTCACGGTCGCTGCGGCGTGACTCCGGAGGAACGTAAGCAGCCTCAACCGTTGGCAGTGGACCTGGAACTGGAGTGTCAGACTGAACCGGCGGCGATTTCGGATGACATCCACCGTGCGATTGACTATGCGCAGATAGCAGATCGAGTTCTCGCGGTCGGGGCGACGCAGAACTGTGCCCTGCTGGAAACTTTCGCAGAGCATCTCCTTACGATGCTCTTTTCGGAGTTTCCCATTGAAAAGGCTAAGATCTTGGTGCGGAAGCTTGCGCCACCCCTGAAGCATGTGACCAACTCGGTGGGTGTGCAACTCGAACGATCGCGCCTGCTTCACCATATTCAGGATCCAGGACCGACTCCAGCTCGGTTTCTCACGCAGCAACTCCACCGCCTACCCAAAGGCAAAGCGCTCGACGTCGCGGCCGGGTCTGGACGCAACGCACTCTATCTCGCCGCACAGGGCTTTCACGTCGATGCGATAGACCGCGATGAAGAGACAATGACCAAACTCGCCGCCACGGCAAAGCAACACAACCTTCCAAATCTGACTGCCCGGACGATTGACCTCGAACGAGCAACCGATGAACGGCCGGAATTTCCTCAGCACGAGTATGACGTGATCATCGTGTTCTTCTATCTCCATCGGGCACTGTTTCCGGCACTCATCGAATCCCTGAAGCCCAACGGGGTCTTGCTCTACGAAACCTTTCTCATCGACAACTACTTGCGCCGTCACCATCCTCGCCGATGGGAGTTTTGCCTCGCACACAACGAATTGCTTCGGTTGACATCCACGCTCCGGGTACTGTCATACGATGAAGGCGAACACAACGGCAGCCATGGGCCCGGGTCTGCCTTTACCGCCCAACTCGTTGCCCAGCAGGCAGGCCCCAGCAGACTGTTACACGAGGCGACATGAGCCGCATCGATCTCCATCTACATACGACCCACTCCGATGGAAGCTTCTCGCCGGCTGAAGTGCTCCGGCTTGCCCATAAGGCGGAAGTTACAGCTCTGGCCATCACGGACCACGACATTGTGTCCGGTATTCCCGAAGCCATAACGGCCGGGGCTGAGCTGGGAATTGAAATCATTCCAGGCGTGGAAATCAGTTCCCGCATCGGCAATACAGAGCTACATATCCTTGGCTATTGCTTACGTTGGCAAGACCCTGAGCTGAATCAACGCTTGGCTGCCTTACGGGAGAGTCGACATAGCCGCAATCCACAGATCATCGAACAACTACGCTCATTGGGATTGGACGTGACCTATGAGGAAGTGCGGGCTTTAGCTGGTACGGATTCGGTCGGCCGACCACATATCGCGCGGCTCTTGATGGACAAACGATATGCCACCTCTGCTAAAGACGCTTTTGACCGGTATCTGGCAGAGGGACGCCCGGCCTATGTGGCGCGTGAACTGCCTATGCCGGCGGATGCTATTGCATGGATTAGAGCCGCCGGCGGGGTGGCCGTGCTGGCCCATCCAACCTGGGCCAAGGTTACTGGAGAAGGGCTGAACAGGCTCTTGACGACTTTGAAAGCCGAGGGCCTCGGCGGGATCGAGGTCCACTACAGTACACATACAAAGCGACAGACTACGGAGTACCTCGACCTGGCCAAGCGGTTAAATTTATTGGTAACCGGCGGAAGTGATTTCCACGGCATCACCAAACCGGATATTGAAGTCGGCACAGGCCGGGGTGATTTAAAGGTTTCCAAGCGACTGCTTGATCCGCTCAAAGAAGCTGCCCTCTTTGCCAGTCCTTCGTGAAGCGTCGTTCGTATCTCGTTGGCCTGGCTCGTCGTTCGTATGTGGAGAACTTCCTATCTCGCGAGATACGCTTCACGGATGTCAAGAGCGCCTCTGCCTGTTATCTCCCAATTCGTTGACTCTCCCCTCCCATCGGTTACACTTTGAGACGTTCACAGACATTCTCAAAGATTCCTATGCCGAAATCTTGGACTTGGATTGCTCCCTATACCTTTGCCATCCTGGCCGTGCTCTTAACTGGCCCACTGCTGAGCAGCCTTTCCTTGGTCCAATCTCTCTCGGTCCCGCATCTACATCTCAGTGGATCTCAAGCTATTCGGTTGGCCGCACAGCTCCTTGCGCTCACCATCCTCTGGTTCCTCGCATTCGCTGCCTATCAGCGCATCCCAGACAATGGCCGAGGATCGACTTTTCTCAGAAACCTTGTCCTTCCGTTCACAACCCTTATCATTGTCTTGTTCGCCAACAAATCGTTCAGGACCGTTGGCCTGTCGCTAATTGAACAGATGGGCCCTTCTCAATTTGCCTCAAGCTATGCAGTCGGCCTTGTCGGCTCTGGTCTCTGGCTTACAGCAGCCTGGATCCTTAATCAGGGTTCCCTACGCGCAGCCTTGGCCCCCCCCAGCCAGGCACAAGGCCACACGGCTCAGCCTCTCTCCGAGCACACGAATACAGGGTATGAAGAAGAGGCACCCGACCAATTGGATTCAAAGACTCCAACCGCCACATCGACAATCATCGGCTCTACACCAGGCATGCTTGGGCGCTACAAGGTGCTGAAGGAACTTGGACGCGGTGCCATGGGGCTTGTCTACTTGGGAAAAGATCCAACCATCCAGCGTTTCGTGGCCATCAAGACCATGCAACTCGACCAGATAGATCACGATGACAAGCTCCAAGATGTTAAGGCGCGGTTTTTTCGCGAGGCCGAGTCCACCGGGCGTCTCTCCCATCCCAACATCGTGACCATTTATGATGCAGGGGAGGAAAATGATCTAGGATACATTGCGATGGAACTCATCGAGGGAACTCCCTTAAAACAGTGGGCCAGGAAACCCAATTTGATGCCGGTCAACGAAGTGCTCCTGACTGTGGCCACTGTTGCGGACGCATTGGATTACGCCCATCAACAAGGCGTTGTTCATCGCGACATCAAGCCGGCGAACATCATGCTGACGAGGGATCGCATCGTGAAGGTCATGGATTTCGGTATTGCGAAGATGGCTTCGAGCAGCAAGACAGAGACGAATATCGTGATGGGCACGCCGACATATATGTCACCGGAACAAATCGCCGGCAAGAAAGTGGATGGCCGGTCGGATATCTTTTCACTAGGAATCGTGCTATTCGAACTCCTTACGGGGCAATTGCCGTTCACGGCCGACAACCTGTCAGCCGTCCTGTTCAGCATCGCCCATCATCCCCACCCTGCCATTCAGACCTTGAGGCCGAACCTTCCCCCGATGGTGCAGGAGATCGTGGATCGTGCCTTACAAAAAGAGTTGCCGCACCGCTATCGGCGTGCGGAAGAGTTTGCGGAAGAGCTCCGGGTCTGTGTGCAGGGTCTCGCCGCCTAAGGAGGGGTTGCTTGGCCCTCGAACGATCGCATAGCGCCAAATCCGATACCGGTCTCAAACGACAGCACAACGAGGATCGCTTTGTGGTCGACCCTCGGCTAGGACTCTATGTCATCTGTGACGGCATGGGTGGCAACAATGCCGGTGAAATTGCCGGGGCCCTCGCAGTCCGGGCCATCCACACGCATCTCGCCAAAGCAGCTAAGGATGCGGACCTGCCGCTTATCGGTCCAGGTAACGCTGCGTTATCTAACCAGGCCAACCGTCTCGCCAGCGCGATCCATGCTGCAAACCATGTTATTTATCGAGAGTCGTGGAGACGACTTGATTATGCCGGGATGGGCACAACAGTGGTCGCGGCACTACTTCACGAGGAAGTACTTGCCATCGCCCATGTCGGAGACAGCCGGCTCTACCTCGTTCGAAACGGGACAATTCAATCCCTCACTACGGACCATTCCTGGGTTGCCGAGCAGATTCTTACGGGGTTTATCACGGAAGAAGAAGCCGAACGCTCCCCCAGCAGAAACATCGTGACCAGAGCTCTAGGCGTCGAGAGCAGCGTCGACGTGGAGCTGGCCGAGGTTTCGGTCAAGAATGGAGACCGATTGCTATTATGCTCAGACGGACTCACCCGCGCGGCCCGCTCGAAGGACATCCTTCCTATACTCAGTGGATCCGAAGACCTCGCCGCCATGTCAGACCGCCTCATCGCCATGGCAAATGAAGCCGGCGGCGACGACAACACGACTGTGATCATCGTGGCCCTGGGGGGTGAGTTTCAAACAGGACTGTGGGAACGGCTAAAAAAACGCTTTGTCGCCTAACGAATAGCCTCAACCTTCCAAGAGCATTGTGCGACTACTTAAAGACGACTGTGCCCTTTGGAAGAATCTGGTAGCATCCGTCCGAAACTTCCTGACCATGTGATTGCAGACACTGGAGAATTTCCCTGCTCTCAAGTTTGACTGCTCTGCAATACCGTCTGATATCCCCGTCGCACACTGCAATCAATCGACTTCGATCTTCCTTCCACTTTACGAACCGCTCATGCAACTGGCTTTGACAGGGCAGCGTAAGCCGTTTCGCTCGCTGTTCGAGACAATAGGCATGTGCCGATCCGTCCGGAGAGTCAGGACACAATTGATCGATCTCCGCTTCACACTTCAATCTGGTCGCTTGCAGCGTGGAAGGATCCAACCGTGTCACGGCCGGAACATCAACCGGAGAATCGTGCAACCCGTCATCATCTGGTTTTGACAGAGCTGCGTCTAAAGGTAGCGGAGGAGAGGTGGGAATGGTTAAGTCCAGCGTGGGTGGTGTAGACAGAGAAGACGGCGAATTTGGCGCCCGATAAGTCTCAGCTGGCATCTCACCAGAAAATAACTCCTCTTGTGAAGGGAAATTGGCAGACACCGTCACCCACACAAGCCCGAGCCCCAAGAGGGTGATTGTGCCGGCAATAAATCCGCTTGAAGACTGCCGCTGAGCCATGCGTGCTCCTTATCTGTTCAGACCCAGCATAGGGTAAGCTGGCGAAAAAATCGACGAATTGTCAGGTTCCCACCAGCAGCGCGCGAGGAGCGAGACACGCGGGACTCAACAATCTGAGTTCTAAGTTCTGGGTTCTGAGTTGTCCGGAACGAACTCAGCACTCAGAACCACCAAGTGACTCAGCACTTCTAGTCTCGCCCGTCTCGCTTGGATTATGGGCTAGTTCTCTGGAGTTTCGACGATGTGGTTTTCAAACCTGGTGCAGCCCTCGGCAAGCAATCGATTGGTGAGCATTTCTCCCGGCCATTCGATGGGCAAATCCGCCGTGAAGATCCATACATCCGGTGAAGTCCACACTGGACCATGACCTTCAGGTAATTCAGGATCAAACAGATCGGTCCATACCGGCATATACACGCCGTTTCCACATTGCGTATGGAGATGAACGATCGTGCGGGCGCGGACCAGCGGATCCAAATCACGCCAAACTGCCGCAGTCTCATCCGCTAATCGATGGAGCCGCACGGCATTTTGGGCATCGAACATGGCATAGGCTGCATAGACCGGTGCGTCGATCATATCGGGAGCCAGCGCCAACTCTGGGCATTGTGCCACGAGGCCTTCCAGGAGAGCTCGACGATGCCGATCCTCCAGCGAATCGGGCAACCCAGAGTCCGGCACACCGATCAACTCGAAGAAGAGAAATGCGGTACTTTCGACGGGCGGGTAAAGCCGGGCTGCAATTGACGTGGCCCGCTGGGAATCCGCCACCGTACTCAAGTGATCGTTCAAACCCTGAAGGCTGAGCGGTTCCAGCGTTGAGTCAGTCAATAAGCGCGCCTCCACACGCACCACCGTCCCGGCAGAAAGCCGGAGATGTCGATGGAGCAGATCCGCTGTCGCGACCGGATCGATTTTCAACTTGAGCGGATGGGCCAGATTTGCTTGGAGAGGAAGCTCCAAAGCCGCCATGATGGCATAGGATAATTTGTCATCGGCCGGCCCATCGATGAGTACCGAACAGGATGCCTCAGCGAGAAGATCAAAGAGCCATTCCGCCATGTCTTCGTCCAGCGCCGCCAACACCGTTAACAGATCATACTCCCTTCCCTGCTCCAGAAAGGCCTGTAGCGTATCGATTGCCGCATCGGTATCGCCATGGTCATGGCGCCGAGCATTGATCAAATGAACAAGATCTCTTGTGAGGGGGTCAGGGCGAGACCAACTCAACATACAGACGGACTCCTACCGTAAAGCCATGGATAACAGTTACCCCATGTTGTCAAAATTTCCTTATGGTAGCAAGCAGTCGAGCAATTTTTCTCTCCCGGGTCCTGGGCACCGATCGGACAACATCCTGCTCACGATCCGATGACCTTTACCAACACCCGTTTACGTCTCAAACCGTCAAACTCTCCGTAGAAAATTTGTTCCCATGGGCCGAAGTCCAATCGGCCTTCTGTAATCGCGACGACAACTTCCCGTCCCATCAGCTGTCGCTTAAGATGCGCGTCGCCGTTATCCTCTCCGGTCTCGTTGTGGCGATAGGTCGCCCCCTGAGGGGCGAGCGTCTCTAAGAATCGGTCATAGTCCTTGAGTAGGCCGGGTTCGTCATCATTAATATAGACACTGGCCGTGATATGCATGGCATTCACCAGGACAAGCCCCTCACGAACGCCGCTCTTCTGGACCGCTGCCTCAACCTGCTGCGTGATGTTAAGGTAGGCGCGTCGCGTCTTCGTCTCGAACCAGAGTTCTTCGCGATAGGATTTCATGGGTCCCCGTCAGTGGGCGTCATTCTGACGAACTAGGCCCTCAAGATGCAAGGCGGACCACTCTCCCCTCCACCATCGATCAATCAGGCTGTGCCCCGCTGCTCGCCTGTCAACTTGGAGTTAATGGCCTTCCCCTGTTTCGGAGGGACGGCTGCAGGCAACAAGCCTTTTCGCAGTTCCTCACGTCCTTGCTGAAGCTCGTTGCTTACGGGTACAATTCTCCAACAAAATTGACACTACCTGGTGATGGTGATAAGTATTTTCACAGATTAGGCTATGCAGGATTGAATGGTTCAGTAGGGAGGTGCTCGATGACAGCGCTTGTTGGGAACCTGACTTCCGTCGGGACTCCCTTTAATTGGACTCTCCTCTTCGCCCGCCAACCGGAGCCCGACTTGGAATTCACGGAAGAGGAACTCGATCAAACAACCTCTACAAGAACACCCAGTCCGCTCCCCCCACGCAAAAGATCCAGTGGGGGAAGCCCGATCCTCTGGATACTTCTCTTTGCCCTCGTCGGCGGCATCGCTTATATCTCCGTCATGGAGCCGGAGCTGTTGACAGAATTGCTGGCCCCCTACATGGGCGAAAGTACGCCGCCACCGGTAGCTACGAAGCCAAAGCCGTTTGCACCGGCGCCTGTGCCACCACCGGCACCCACGCCACAAGCGCCTCCAAGCCCAAGCGGCGATGCTTCAGCCCCATTGTCTCCATCAACCTCTCCGACTACTGCTGTCGTCACTCCCACAGTCCCGGCAGTCAATCCACCAATCCAAACGCCAGCGGCACCAGCCACATCTGTCACACCTCCTCTCGACCCGATGTTCAGCGAAGGCCAGAAAGTCACCGTTACGGCAGACGACATGGCCCCCGGAGGAAGTATTCCGCTGTTCGCAGATTCAGCGAGCAGCAGGCCAGGTCCAGTTGTTCGTCCGGGCGTCTCACTGACCATCATGGACGGAGATCTCCAGCCAGGAGGCTGGATGTATTTAGTTCGAACGGAAGAGGGGATCAAGGGTTGGGTAACGGAAAAACGTCTTCGCCTGAAGTTCTGACCTCCCCACATTGTTTCACGAGCGGCCTGCTACACAGAGACGTTCCCACCTGTTCCGGCAATCTTCCTGTGCTATAATCCGACCGTTTTCAATCCCGAAACCAAACCCACAGGCTTGAGACGATTCCATGACCTCTCTGGCGACGATTATCTTTGACTTCGATGGGGTGATCGCGGACACCGAGCCACTCCATTTTGCCGGTTTCCGGCAGACGCTGGCTGAAGTCGGCATCAGCCTGGCTGAAACCGACTACTATGCCAACTACTTAGGATACGACGATCGGGGCTGCTTTATCACGGCCCTCACCGCACACCGACACCCCGTAGACCCAGCAACTCTCACACAACTGATGCAGCGAAAAGCCCATGCCTACCTGGAATCTGTGAAGGATCATCTTGTGATTTTTCCCGGTGTACGCGAGTTCGTGCGCGAGGCCGCCACGGTTTACCCGTTGGCCATTGCGTCCGGTGCTCTCCGTCATGAAATCGAAGTAATCCTGGAACAGGCCGGACTCCGGAAAGAATTTCTACACATCACTAGCGCAGAAGACGTGATCAGGGGGAAGCCCGATCCCCAACCCTTTCTCCAAGCCCTTGCGGCCTTGAATCGACAATGCGGGGATCAGGCCATCACCGCAGGATCCTGTTTGGTTATTGAGGACTCGATTCCTGGCATCCGCAGCGCCAAAACCGCCGGAATGAAAGTCCTCGCCGTGACAAACACTCACACGATCCACGATCTCCATGAAGCCCATATGGTTACCCAGAGCCTGTCACAGATTCGCCTCGGCGAACTCCGCGAACGGCTGTGGCCGGCCGCATGAGAGCCGAGTAAGATGAGAATCTGCTCACTGCTTCCCAGTGCCACTGAAGTGATCACCCTACTTGGCCTGCGCGATGAGTTGGTTGGAGTCAGTCACGAATGCGACTATCCGCCATCAGTCAAAAGCTTGCCCGTCATGGTTGAGCCGATGATTCCTTCTGGCAGACTGACCAGCGCCGACATCGATCGGCAAGTGAGTCAGCTGATGGCATCTGGGCAACGCCTCTATCGGCTAAACGACTCTCTGTTGCGACAGGCACAACCGGATCTGATCTTGACCCAAGACCTCTGCCATGTCTGTGCCATCACGCCGGACCAACTACACGATGCCATTTACTCCTTGCCTCGGCGACCACAGGTCCTCACGTTGAACCCCGGTACTGTTCATGATGTGATCGATGATGTCGTTCGCATCGGCCATGCCGCCCATCGGTCGGCAGAAGGACAACGCCTCGCTGCACACTTGCGGGAAAGGCTCAATGCTGTTCATACTCGCGTCCGGGACCTCTCGCATCGCCCTCGCGTGGTCTGCATCGAATGGCTCTCTCCTCTCTATATCGCAGGACACTGGGTTCCTGAAATGGTCCAGATCGCCGGTGGCCATGACGTCCTCTCGGAACCTGGTAGTCTCTCGCGAATTGCGACGTGGGAGGAGGTTCTGGCCGCGACTCCGGATATTCTTATCGTCATGCCCTGTGGATTTTCCGTTGAGCGGACGCACCATGAGCTATGTCAGTTAATACAACAGCCAGGGCAATGGCGCTTGCCTTCCGACCTGGGGCAGCATACATTCCTGGTCGATGCCGCCTCCTATTTCAGCCGTCCAGGCCCTCGTTTGATTGACGGCATCGAACTCTTGGAAGCGCTCCTACATCCATCAGATCACGAGCCTATTCACGAATCCAAGGCCCGCCGCCTTGGGCCACTGCCGATGTACCAACGTCCATGACCTCCCTTTCCGTCAGTGACGCACAAGCCTACTGCACGGCTCTCACAAAGAAGAGCGGAAGTAATTTTTATTATTCATTCCTCTTCCTCCCAAAACAACGACGCGCAGCGATGTACACCATCTATGCCTTCTGTAAGGAGGTCGATAATGCGGTCGATGAACCGCCTGCAGGGAGCAACCCCCAGGATGAACTACGGCGGTGGCGGACCGAACTTGAAGCGGCCTACCGTGGCACGCCGACCTTTCCTGTGACTGTGAGTCTGGCAAGCCATGTCAAGCAACTGTCTATCCCGCGGGCCTACTTCGATGAGCTGATTAAGGGAGTCGAAATGGATCTCGTGGTCTCACGGTATGCATCCTTTCAAGATCTCTCGCTCTACTGCTACCGGGTCGCGTCTGTCGTAGGACTGATCTGCCTCCATATCTTCGGACCGACCTCGGCCAGGGCACAAGACTATGCCGTCGCTCTCGGAATGGCGTTTCAATTGACGAATATTCTGAGAGACATCGGAACCGATGCCGCTCAAGGGCGCATCTATCTGCCACAAGATGATCTCCAAAAGTACGGTTGCACCGAGCAGGCAATTCTCCAGCGTCAGGAGAGCACAGAGCTCCGCACGTTGGTCCAATTTGAAACCACGAGGGCCCATGAGTACTACGCAAAGGCACAGGCGGCGTTCGATGCCCTGCCCGCATGTGACCAGAAAGCCCTGACTGTCGCTGAAATCATGCGTGCCGTCTATTTCCGTATTCTCCAAAAGATTGAAGGGCCCAAATATCGGATATTCGGCCCTAGAGCCAGGCTCACAACGAGCCGCCGTCTGGCCGTGGCTGCTGGAGTGTGGCTCCGATCCCGATCCTCGTGACAACCACCACCGCTCAGTCCGTCGTGATTGTCGGAGGAGGCCCGGCCGGTCTCACCGCCGCCCTCCTCCTTACCCGTCATGGCTATCGAGTGACAGTCATTGATCGTCCTTTCTTGATTGAAGGGATCAGCACAAGGTCAGATCTTTCTGACACCCTCGAGCCGTTCACCATCTTGGGCTGCCACCGCACAACGCGATCCTTGATGGACTCTCTGCATCCCGCTCCACCACAGCCGTCAGAGACCGAGATCTCAATGGAGTTTCATCTCCTTGACAATTCCCTTGTTCATTACCCGCGCACTTCCTTCCCTGCTCCTCTTCACACGTGGGTGAATCTCCTGAAATTTGCCGGCATTCCCTGGAAAGAACGATGGCGGCTGGCTTCATGGGTGGAGCAGCTCTGGGAAGGTGATGAGCAACTGCCTGCCGATCTGGAGCAGCGGACCGCTGACGAATGGCTAGCCTTCATCCAACAAAACGCACGGACACGCCGCGTTGTCTGGAATCCTCTCGCACGATGGCTCACAGGCAATGCTCTCTCGACGATGTCCGCCGATGCCTTTGTCACATCAATAAGACCATTTTTCCTGAGAGCTCGTTCTGATAGCCGCATCTCGGTTGTTCAGGACTCGCTCCAGAGCCGCATCATACAACCAATAACCGACAGACTAACCCAACTCGGCGCGATCATTTTGTACAATCCGGACGCCATACAGCTCCGATTTGCGCGCGACGAGATCTCCGGCGTTCTGCTACGGGACGGTTCCCAGCTACAAGCCGACTGGTATGTGGCGGCTCTGCCCCCTCACGAGCTCACCCCCTTACTTCCAGAGCGCTGGCTGACCCGCTATGCTTATTTTCAGCAACTCACCGAATTACGATCTGTCGACAGCACAACCTTTTACGTGTATGCCGAACAACCCTGTGCCACTCCCCGTCTCGTTCTGCTGAATGACCCATCGTTTCACTCGGTACTCGCCACGGCGACAACGTCTGACCGCACAGTTTTTTCTATAGTCACGAGCGATCCTCATCTCTCTCAGCCTCGTCCAGACACAAATCTTGACGTTGTTCCCCTTGATTTGCTCAGATCCTTGGGGCTCCTCAAGCCTGAAAGCAAGATCTCTTCGATCTGCCGCAGAATCATTCCCAACGGTATCCTCTCGCTCAAACCGGGAACAAAATCACACCGCCCCCTCCAGCGCAGTCCGATTGCCAACTTGCTTGTGGCAGGAGCCTGGACCGATACAGGCTGGCCCCCCAACCTCGAAAGCGCCATTGTTAGCGGTAACCGGTGCGCTGAGGCCATCGCCCTCCGCTAGCAAGATGCCGACGAAATCCACCCGCCTTCAACCGTCGTTCTCTCTCCATTGACAAGAAAAACTAGCCCGCCTAGAATCCCGTGAGTTTTTCCACTCTCACAATGTCATCATGATGACGCTCCTCGAACTCAGCAACTCACTGCAAGACTGCCAGCGTTGCAAGCTCGCGAAGATGGGCCGGACCCAAGTAGTGTTCGGTGTAGGGAATCCACACGCAAGCGTGATGTTCGTGGGGGAAGCGCCCGGTTTCCACGAAGACCGGCAAGGGGAACCGTTCGTCGGAGCAGCGGGAAAACTCTTGAACGACTTGCTGCAATCGGCAAGCTTGTCACGCGGAGATATCTACATCGCCAACGTAATCAAGTGCCGACCACCTGACAACCGCGACCCGGAAATGGATGAAGTCGAAACGTGTAAGCCCTTCTTGATGCAACAGATTGCGATGATACATCCGAAACTGGTCTGCACATTAGGGAACTGGGCAACACAGACATTGCTGGAACGGAAGGTGGGAATTACAAAGGTTCGTGGCCAGGCGTTCTACTTGAAGGATTTTGTTCTCTTTCCCTTGCTCCATCCCGCCGCAGCTCTACACCAAGGAAACCTGCTCGAACCGCTTCGTGAGGACTTCAAGAAGCTGAGGGAATTTCTGGATCGAAATACGAAACCAGCCGGACCCACAACGGCAAAACCGGTTGCTGCCCCCACGCTACACATCGAACCACCGCCACCGACCCAGATGGATCTGTTCGGGTCATAACTCACACGTTTCTCTCATCGCATGTGTTTGACGCCGCCTGTCAGGAAAGCGCTTCATCCTCATCTAGTACTCAAGGGCGTAGAAGAAGGCCTCGGCTGACGAAGGGTGGACAGAACCGGTTACGCCAGGCGCGATGGAACAAGCCTGCAAATGGGCGCTTCGCTGTTGGCCGTGCGCCTTACCGTTGACGTTGGCCCCCTGGTCTCAGCTTATTCCTCACAGTCGCTCGGGAGGATCGTTGCCGTCGATGACCGGATGAATCGGAACACAACTTGCCCCAGCTCGCGGCCGTTGCTCTTCCGCTGCAAGGGCGAAGCCTGTACTGTTTGAGGCTCGGCGAGTTTACAGGCTTCGAGCGAGCAAGGCCTAGTTGGGTGATTCAGGAGGTCCTGCGGCGGCACGCATCTTCCCGAGCGACATTTCCCTGCTGGCAAGAGCGAAGGCAAGACGGTTGAACGCACGGCTTGCGAGGCTTCGTTATAGGAACTTAACTGGCGAGCTTGTGAAAAGAAATGCCGGTCATGTCGAGATCTTTGCCGGCACGGAACAGCCGTTCGACTGCAGCGCTGATCTTGAGGGCCATCTTGCCTGGCACACTCCTCGTCCCACAGCGACCGCAGAGCATCGCGTTGACGTTTTCCACATCGGCATAAAACCCGCCGCGTTCGAAGTGTAGCGTGGTTCGCCCCTGGCGCATCGCCGTACCGCACTCAGGACAGGCCTTGCTGCCTAGCGCTTTCTTTTTTTCGAATTTGGCTTTTTATCCATTGGTCCTGTTGGGGAACGTACGTAGTGACAATATCCACCGATCGCCCCGCGCTGAAGTCTACCACAACATGAACAGGAGTCGTATCCGCGCTGTGTCCATAGATCAGATACCACTTCCTGTCCGGATACTGGTCAATGATTTTCCTCGTCTGGATCACGTGGAGGATGTCAGCCACGCTGATCCCGTCTTTGAATCCCTCAGTGAGGGCATGGTCCGTAACAAAGAAGTTGCCCTTACTGATGGATGTCCTTATAGCGTCAATCTCCATTGCGCGCAGGGTAGCGAAACATGGGGAAGGGGTCAAACACTGAGAAAGATTGCCATTTACTGGCGCGGAAACAATGTGGACATTGTACTTTTCGCGGTGCGATGCCGAGGCTCAGAGCGGACATCACCGAAGGAGCGGGGCCCCGTCGAGGCTCCGCTGAGAAGGAAAGCGGAAACTGACCGAGTCTGCGAGGGAATTTCCGAAGGTTTCCGCTCGGCGGGGCCCGAACGGGTCGCTCTGGGAGGTGTGGGAGCGGTTGAGCCTCGGCATCGCACACGACCGAGCCCTGACGATACGTAATTGTTACGCTTTGGATTTGATCGTCGACGAGGTGTCTGACTCCGCGGCCTCGCCACCTTCTTCTTGGGCAAGCTTTTCTTCTTCCGGCACATCGAACCACTGAACCAGCATCTCGTCCCACCAGGTTTCATCAATCTCTTTGCCAGGATCGTTGCCGAGAAACGCGACATCATCCTTTGTGATGTCGGGACCGACAAGCTGAGGCTGGAACTTCGCTCGTTCGACAATCTCTTTTGTGGCATATCCTCCGATGATCCACGAATCTGGGTCGGCCCGACGGGATTTGTAACCCTTGAGCCCGATCTTGAGATACATGAATATCTGTTGTTGCGCAGGGTCCCCGACACCGGATTGCGGCAAACCTAATGTTTTTTCAATCTTTTTACGCCAATGCCGGTCGTCGTATCGGGACGTGATCAGTTGGAGGATGGTCTTTCCCTGTTCGGCATCAAGCGGCATAAACACTCCTTCGTGTCGTCACGCCTTAGAGTCGAATGCCATCAAGTCATCCTCAGAATTTCCGGAGACCTGTGACGTGATGACTTTCCACTTGAAGACGTTAGACGGATACTTCCTTACGATTTCAGATGTTGCTTGAAAAAAGCTGTGGCCCGTGCCCAGGCATCCTTGGCCGCTTCCGGCCGATACACAGTCTTATCTGTATCCCGGAAAAATGCGTGCGGCGCGCCGGAATAGGTCTTAATCTCTCCGGGTTTATTGTACTTCTTCAGCGCCGCCGCGAGCCGCTGCACGTCCGCCTTGGTAATCCAGCCATCATCCTCCCCATAGAAATACAGCACTGGACCTGACAGCTGTTGCAGCGGCGCCTCCGGATTCGGAACTTGACCATAGAACGGCACTGCTGCTTTGATATCGGCGTTGATGCAGGGTAGCATCAAGGCATACGACCCGCCCATGCAGAATCCGGTGACTCCGATTCGCTTTGCGTCTACTTCTGGAACGGTCTTAAGATACGCCACTGTCGCATTTAAGTCCGCCAGCCCATCGTCTTGCTTCAGCGTATTCATCAGCTTACCTGCTTCGCCTGGATCGGTCGTGAGGGCGTTCCCCAACCGGGAGTACAGATCCGGCGCGATGGCAACATAACCCTCAGCGGCATAGCGCCGTGCCACGTCTTTGATATGGTCCGTGAGTCCCCACCATTCCTGAATCACTATAATCGCAGGGCGACGTTCCTTCGTTTGGGGCGCGGCGACATGGGCGCGAACCGTCACATTTCCACTGGGATACTGCACCGTCGTTTCTCTCGTTACTTCAGCCATAACTCACCTCCAGCCTGACGCAATGATGAATGAGGAATTTTGAATTATGAATGTGGCGAGGGAAGCCATTCAGCACTCACAATTCAACATTCAAAATTTCAGCTGATCGCGAGAGTGATCAGCTGCCTGCCACCATCATCTCTGCAATCTTTACAGTCGGACTGGCAATGCGCCCACGAAACACAAGATCGCTGCCGATCATCTCAATCCCTGCAAACATGTCTTTGAGATTAGCTGCAATCGTGATCTCTTCCACGGGATACGCCAGCTCGCCCCCCTCGATCCAAAACCCGGCAGCCCCCCGTGAATAGTCACCCGTCACCATATTAATGCCAAAACCAATGAGGTCCGTAACATACAGACCCTGCTTCACCGTCTTAATAATTTCGTCCGCCGTTTTTGTCCCGGGCACGAGATAGAAATTGGTCGGACCGACCGAGGGATTTTCACCGACGCTGCGCGAGGCGTTCCCAGTCGAAGCCAACCCGAGCTTCCGTCCCGAATAGGTATCAAGGAGATAGTGCTTCAATATCCCTCGTTCCACCACCGTTGTCTTCCTAGTCGGCAGACCTTCCCCATCTAATGGTCTGGAACCCAGCCCTCCGACCACTTGTCCATCGTCGTAAACCGTCACATACTCCGGGGCCAGCGGTTTGTCTAATTGGCCTGCCAGGAAGGAAGCCCCTTTATAGAGTGAATATCCTGAGACCGCGCTGCAGAGATTTCCCATGAGACTCCCGGCCGTTTCGGAATCGAAGACGACAGGAACCCGCTGGGTAGCAATTTTCCTCGCTCCGAGCTTTCGGACCGTCCGCCGTGCCGCCTCGAGTCCTACAGCTTCCGGAGAATCCAATTTGGCGAATTTCCGTTGTATGGCATACCAGGAATCGCGCTGCATCGCTCCGGTCTGTGAATCAGTGGCGACGGGCGACACAGACATCGAAAAACTGGAACTCTGGTACTCCCCAAGGAATCCATGACTGTTGCCCAACACTACACGCCCCGAAGAGGAATCGAAGTCAGCTCCTTCAGAGTTGGTCACGCGCTCGTCCATAGACATGGCGGCAGCCTCTACCCGCTTGGCCAACTCTATTTGCTGTTCCGTGTTCAATTTGGTCGGATCATAGAGATCCAAATCCGGCCACGTGCCTGCCATCTGATTCTCCTCCGGCAAGCCGGAAACCTGATCTTCCACGACGGCTTTCGCCAAATTACAGGTCTCGACGACGAGATGATTCAATGAATCCGCTGAGAAATCGGATGTGGAGGTGCTGGCGGAGCGTTTCCCTACAAACACACGTAAGCCGAGATGTTTCTCTCGCGCTTTCGTGAGGCGATCGACGGCGCCCAACCGAACTTGCACCGAAAAGGTTTCGCCGTCGGCAATAATAATGTCCGCTTCCGTCGCCCCACTCCGTTTCGCCTTGGCCAAGAGGTCCATCGCGAGCTGGCTATAACCATCGCGTTGCTGTAGCTGCTGACTCATCCCTGCGTCCCACCTACAGTGATTTCGTCGATTCGAATAGTCGGCAGGCCAACTCCCACTGGTACGGACTGCCCGTCCTTGCCACAGGTGCCAATGCCCTCGTCAAGTTTGAGGTCGTGTCCAACCATCGAAACTTTGGTGAGAATTTCCGGTCCGCTGCCGATCAACGTCGCGCCCTTGACCGGCCTCGTCACCTTACCCCCCTCGATCATATACGCTTCGCTGGCGGAAAATACGAATTTCCCGTTCGTGATATCCACCTGGCCGCCTCCGAACGACACGGCATACAGCCCGCGATCGACCGAGCGAATGATCTCATCAGGGTCTGAAGTCCCAGCCAACATAAATGTATTCGTCATTCGTGGCAGAACTACACTTTGGTAACTTTCTCGTCTCCCATTGCCGGTTACTGGAATCCCCATAAGACGCGCATTTAATTTGTCAGTGATGTAGCCGCGTAGAATCCCGCGCTCAATGAGCACGGTGCGACCGGTCGGAGTCCCTTCATCATCCATATTGAGCGAGCCCCGCCGGCCTGGCAGCGTTCCATCATCCACGATCGTACAGACCTCGGACGCTACCCGCTTACCGAGAAGGTGAGAGAATGCTGAGGTTTTCTTGCGATTGAAGTCTGCTTCCAGACCATGGCCAATAGCTTCATGCAACAAAATCCCGGGCCAGCCTCCACCCAGCACGACCGGCATGACACCAGCCGGCGCCTCCACGGCAGAGAGGTTGAGAATCGCTTCACGCGCCGCTTCACGCGCAAATCGTAAATGCCGATCGCCGTCGTGATAAAACTCAAACCCTACACGGCCACCCCCGCCGAATGAACCGGCCTGTCGTTGGCCATTCTCCTCGGCAATGCAGGTCACTTGCAGCCGCGATAGTGGCTGCCTATCCCCGATGAGTAGCCCGTCCGATGTGGCGACCACCACCACCTTAAACTCCGTATTGAACGAGGCCATCACATTCTTAATACGCGGATCATACCGGCGCGCCTCCGCATCGATGGCATTCAATAAGGACACACGATCCGCCGTGGCGACTTCGGCTTGTGCCCGTTCGATCGGATAGAGATTTCGCGTTGGGCGTTGGTTGACCGGTACCGAAACCCGGCCAGCCTCGCTCGGCGAATTGGCAATGTACCGAGCCGTATCGGCCGCGAGTTCGAGAGCCGCCTTCGTCAGTTCATCGGAATAGGCAAAACCGGTTTTTTCTCCCGCCGTCGCTCGCACCCCTACACCCTGCGACACACTCTTCGTCGCACGCTTAACGAGGGATTCCTCCATTGAGACGGATTCGGACACACAGGACTCGAAGTAGAGGTCAGCATAGTCAACATCACGAACCTTGACGCGCCCAAGCGCCCCGAGCACCTCTCCTTCAGTCAGACCAAAGGACGTTAGCTGAACAAGTTCACCCATGGCTAGATCTCCAGGACAGTTGGCGCGCAAAGAGACCGTGAGTATAGCTGATCACCTCCAAGAGGCGCAACGACGACTCCTACAACTCATCGCTTTTACAGGCCTTTTACGAAAATCTATTTGACATTACTTCTTCTCACCAGTAGACTTTGCCACCTACCCACATTCCTCCTGAGAGGGGTCATTACCAACAGCACGCATATGGACACGAAAGACTCGTCGGCTGTGGACCAGCTATCCGTCGAAGAGCTCGCAGCAAAACTCGAACCAGACCTACTACCCAAGCACGTCGCCATCATCATGGATGGCAATGGCCGCTGGGCGGAGCTGCGAAGCCTCCCTCGTATTGCCGGTCACCGGGAAGGAATCAAATCAGTTCGGGAAATGATCACGGTCTGCTTGGAATTGGGCATCCATGCCCTGACAGTGTATGCGTTTTCACAGGAGAACTGGAACCGCCCCATTCAAGAAATCTCCTCGCTCATGGGCTTGCTTGAATACTACCTCTCCACGGAGCGGGCAAAACTCATTGAGCAGGGCGTCCGGTTGCGCACAATCGGCCGACTCGACTCTCTCCCTGCCTCCGCACTCCAATGGGTACGGGCCGCCGAACAGGAAACCGCCCATCTCGATCGACTGCATCTCACGGTCGCCCTCAGCTATGGTGGCCGCGCCGAAATCGTGGATGCGGTGCGTGAACTCCTTCAAGAAGCAGAGGACGGAAAGCTGCAACCGGATGACGTGGATGAGGCGCGTATCCAGCAATACCTCTATACCCACGATCTGCCAGACCCAGATCTGTTGATTCGCACCAGCGGAGAAACACGAATCAGCAACTTTCTCCTCTGGCAGGTCGCCTATACCGAGCTTTATTTCACTCCAACCCTGTGGCCCGATTTCCGTCGCCGGGAACTCTTGCTGGCCCTGCTGGAATACCAGCGACGCGAGCGGCGATTTGGTCGCGTCCTCAGCACCATTTCTCCATAGTGGCCGATCTCAACCTCCAGATGCAGGAATACAAAGCCACCGGCGAGCAGCAGGCTAAACCAGCAGCATCCCGGTTTGATCCCCGTCGGATCTATACCATTCTGGTCCTTGCTCCAGTTGTGTATGCCGTCACCCGTTACCTTCCGCCCCTCGTATTCTCCGGCGTCGTGGTGCTGGCGGGAGCACTTGCCCTCTACGAATTCTACCGATTATGTTTCTGCGGCCGCAGCCATTCCTGGCTGATAGGAATCGGGCTGGCAGGGTTCGCCGCCCTGATCTTCAGCTCACACCGGCCGGACATCATCGGCCCAACCCTCCTGGCCACATTGGTCTGTGTCATGTCTGTCCCGCTCTTCAGTCGCTCGCCACTCGAACAGACCCTAAAAGATGGGGCGATGACCCTGTTCGGCGTGCTCTATCTGAGTTTCACCCTGGGCACACTCTCGATGACGAGACTCCTGCCTCAGGGAGAATGGCTGATTTTTTTTCTCCTGCTGGTAACCTGGGCATCCGATACCGGCGCCTACTATGCCGGCACTCTGTACGGACGACATCCCTTGGCCCCCAGGATCAGTCCCAAAAAAACGATCGAGGGCTTGGTGGGCGGCTTGATAACTGCCATAATCGTCGGGTACGTCGCTCGTTGGTGGTTTCTCCCAGAGTTATCAAGTTTTGACTGTCTGATCTTGGCCATCCTACTGACCTTCACAGGTCTCTGGGGTGATCTGACCGAATCGGTCATGAAACGCAGCGTTGGAGTGAAGGATTCCGGCGGAATACTGCCGGGCCATGGCGGTATGCTGGATCGTCTGGATAGTCTCTTGTTCGCTGCCCCTGCGTTCTACTACTATATAACCTTGGCAAGCCGGCTACGAGTCAGTGAGTGAAGGAGTTCCTATGAAAACTATCATCATTCTCGGTTCCACCGGGTCAATCGGCACCAATACCTTGGATATCGTGGAACGGTTCCCCGACAAGTTCCGCGTAGCAGGCCTCACTGCCCACAGCAATGATGAAAAACTCGAGGACCAGATCCGAGTATTCAAGCCTCGCGTGGTCGCTCTATCGGATGCCTCCGCTGCCGCCAAACTCCGGCAACGTTGTGCGAGTCTACCCGTCGAAATTCTAGCAGGAGAAGAGGGATTGATTCAGGTTGCCTCTACGCCCGAAGCGGAACTCGTCATATCAGCTATCGTCGGTGGCGCCGGCCTTGTGCCTACCCTTGCGGCCATCCGAAGTGGGAAGCAAATCGCCTTGGCCAATAAAGAGCCGATGGTCATGGCTGGAAAACTGATGCAGGACGAGGCGCGACGGCATGGGGTTCGTATCTTTCCGGTCGACAGCGAACACAGTGCAATCTTCCAGTCATTGGAAGGCCATCGCATCGAGGATGTCCGCCGCCTGATCTTGACGGCATCCGGAGGAGCGCTTTGGACCGTAGGCCGTGAGGATCTGCAGGATGTCACACCAGAGCGAGCGCTCCAACATCCCAACTGGAAGATGGGCGCAAAAATCACGATTGATTCTGCCACATTGATGAACAAAGGGCTCGAGGTCATCGAAGCCCGTTGGCTCTTCGACATACCGGCATCCAAGATCGAAGTCATGATTCATAGGGAAAGCATCATTCACTCTCTGGTAGAATATAGCGATCGTTCAATGATCGCGCAGTTGGGATTACCGGATATGCGGACACCTATTTCATACGCCATGCAATATCCAGGACGCCTGTCGATGGATCTCCCTTCGCTGGATCTAACGGAAATCGCAACGTTGACATTCTGTAAACCGGATCACGACCGGTTTCCTTGTTTAGGTCTTGGATATGAATCACTTCGGATCGGCGGTACCATGCCGGCCACGATGAATGCTGCGAATGAGGTTGCGGTTGAGGCGTTCTTGAATGGAGGTATCCGGTTCACCAACATTGCGGAAATCATTCGCAGCACGATGGACGACCACAACCCCAAAGAGGTGGAGACGTTGGAAGATGCACTGGAAGCAGATCGTGAGGCCAGGGAAAAAGCCGAATCATTGGTTGTGGCGTTAGCACGCTAGCAGAATGCTAAAACACTCGCTTTTTGTGCGAGGCGATGCGGTGATAGTGCCTGAATAGTGAACAGGATGCTCAAAAAGGCAGTCCAGCAAGGCCGCAACGGATGAAGAAGGCTTAGGTCGGGGTTGAGGTTAAGCGTCGAACAGGTTCTTGTTTGCTCAACCTTAGCCTCAGCCTTAACCTTCCAATAACGCTGGCGGACTTTTTCAGCATCCTGCTAGGTCTACACGAAGGAGCATACACTGTGTTCATGGCGTTTACCTGGTCCCCTGATACCATCTGGTTGTTGCTTCAGAAGGCCTGGTGGTTCCTGGTCGTTCTGGGCGTGTTGGTCGCGTTCCATGAACTCGGGCATTTTTTGGCCGCTCGCTGGGTTGGAGTCAAGGTGCTCAAGTTTTCTCTTGGATTCGGACCAAAGCTGTTCGGCCGCCAAATGGGTGAAACTGAATATCTCCTCTCGGCCATTCCGCTTGGTGGTTATGTAAAACTCTTCGGCGAAGATGAAGCTGAGGCGACGACACAGGAGGACCGTGCTCGATCCTTTGCGCACAAAGGCCTTTGGGGAAAAGTCCTGATCGTCGCCGCAGGACCTGGGTTTAACTTCATTCTGGCATATTTCATTTTTGCCGGATGGCTTGCAACAGGAACTCCGCTTTTTGTTCCAACGTTCCAGGATCTGACTCCGGATATCGAAGCGATGGCCCCCGGCTCTCCAGCCGATACCGCAGGCATCCAGATTGGAGATCGCGTCAGTCGAGTCAACGGACAGGCGATTTCGACCAGAACTGAACTCTTCGATGCTGTGGCGAAAAGCAACGGCCAGACGCTGACGCTGGAGATTAAACGAGACGGACAACTCAAGACGCTGAAGGTCACACCCACCACCGCCTCGAGTCCACAGACATCTTCACAAGAACCAGGATATTACCTAGGCGTCGAAGAAGCTCCCCCTCTGGTCACCTCAGTCATGCAAAGCTCTCCGGCAGCCAAAGCGGGGCTTCAAACCGGGGACCATGTAGTCAGCATCGACGGTCGGACGATCCATACCTGGTCCCAAATGACTGGCATCGTGAAAGAAAGCCCCAACCGCCAGTTACAGGTGGAAGTGTTGCGGGAGGGACATCGGATTTCGTTGTCTGTGACGCCCAGTGTTGAGAAAACGATGGTCAACGGTCAGTCAGTCGACATCGGCAAAATCGGCATTTCAGGCCCAGGCCGTTCGATCATGCGCTCCAGCACTCCTCTACTGTCTCTGTATGATGGTTTGGTAGCCACATGGGGCTGGACCGAACTGACCGCGATCGGTCTCTACAAGATGATCGTAGGGGATATCTCCAGCAAGAATATCGGCGGCCCGCTCACCATCGCCAACATATCCGGTGAAGCCGCTTCTCAAGGGGCATCAAGTGTGGTCTTCCTCATCGCCATTCTGAGCATCAATCTGGGTGTCCTCAACCTGCTCCCCATTCCCATCCTCGACGGCGGCCATCTCTTGTTTTTTCTGATCGAGGGCATCCTCCGAAAACCTCTCGGTGAACGACAGAGAGAACTCGCCCAGCAGGCCGGTCTCGTGCTGTTAGTAGGCGTCATGATCTTCGCATTCTGGAACGACCTTGAGCGGATATTCATTCGTTAGCACATGCCACAACCCCCCTCCAGATCGATGCATCCATAGCCCATGCGGACCTCTCACGTCTTAATCCCCACATTGCGAGAAGACCCTGGCGAAGCGGAAACCGTCAGCCATAAGCTGATGCTTCGAGCCGGTCTGATCCGCAAAGTAGCCGCCGGCATCTACACATACCTTCCCCTTGGACTCCGGGTCATCCGAAAAGTCGAACAGATCATTCGAGAAGAGATGAACCGGGCTGGCGCCCAAGAACTCCTCATGCCCATCGCCTCCCCAGCAGAATTATGGCAAGAAACAGGCCGCTGGAGCTTCTACGGCAAAGAGCTACTGCGATTTAAGGATCGCCATGAACGGGAATTCTGCTTAGGACCAACCCATGAAGAAGTGATTACAGACTTGTTTAGGCGAGAAGTCCGTTCCTATCGGCAGATGCCGTTGAACTTTTATCAGATTCAAACAAAATTCCGCGACGAAATACGCCCTCGCTTCGGGCTTATGCGGGGGCGCGAATTTATCATGAAAGATGCCTACAGCTTTGACCAAGACGAAGCGGGCGCCAGACTCAGCTATCAGAAGATGTACGACGCCTACCATCGCATTTTCACGCGCTGCGGTCTCACATTCCGTGCTGTGGAAGCCGACACCGGCCTGATCGGCGGGAGTTCATCGCACGAATTCATGGTACTCGCAGATACCGGCGAAAACACAATTGTCTACAGTGATGGCGGCACCTATGCTGCCAACATCGAACAGGCGGAAGTATTTCCTCCCACTGAAGTAGATGCCGAGCCCCCGCGCCCCCTGCGCACCGTACAGACGCCTGGATGCCGAACTGTCGAAGAAGTCACGAAGTTTCTCAACACCTCCTCCGCACACCTCGTCAAAACGCTCCTCTATTCAACGGGAGGAAATACAGTCGCAGTGTTAGTACGGGGAGACCATGAGGCAAACGAGGTGAAAATTCAACGACTCCTTCGAATAAATGGTCTTGAACTCGCAACTCCCACTGTCGTGGCGCAGGTCACTGGCGCTCCGGTAGGGTTTGCCGGCCCCATCGGCCTCAAAGATGTTC
Organism: Nitrospirota bacterium; assembly: GCA_013388555.1. Taxonomy (GTDB): domain Bacteria; phylum Nitrospirota; class Nitrospiria; order Nitrospirales; family Nitrospiraceae; genus Palsa-1315. Next base: position 29,005 of record JACAFD010000197.1, read on the forward strand.
GAATCATTGCTGATCACGCGATCAAAGCCATGCGCAACGTGGTCGTCGGCGCCAATCAGATCGATACGCACTATGTCGATGCGAATTGGGATCGCGATTTTCATGTCGAACAGTTTGCCGATCTTCGCAGCGCTTGTGCAGGGGATCCGTCACCGAAGAGGGACGGGATATTGAGGATGGCGAAAGGCATTGAGGTCGGACATGTCTTTATGCTCGGCACCAAGTACAGTGAAACCATGAAAGCCACCTTTTTGGATCTTCATGGCAAAGAATGTCTCGCCGTCATGGGATGCTACGGGATCGGTGTTGGGCGGACCGCAGCTTCGGCAATCGAACAGAATCACGACCCTAAAGGGATTATTTGGCCTTTCCCCATCGCACCATTCCACGTACATCTCCTCCCGCTGACTCAATCGACCCAGACCGCCAAAGTCACAGCACAACTCTACGACGACTTACAAACAGCAGGACTAGAAGTACTCTGGGATGACCGGGACGAACGAGCTGGCGTAAAGTTCAACGATGCCGACCTGATGGGAGCTCCATTCCAAGTCGCCATCGGAGACAAAAGCCTCGCCGAAGGAGTTGTAGAGATTAAGACTCGGAAAGACGGGAAGAAGGTTAAGCTGCCGCCCGCCCAAGTCGTTGGTCATCTCACAGAAGCACGACCCAGCTGAGTACCCTACCACCAGCAACGGTGTCATGGCTTCTGTCTCTCCGTAACCACACCAGTCTAAAACTGCCTTTTCCTTGCCTTCCATCCCTGATCAGCTAGACTGAAATTCGAGCGCTGCCTCAAGACACTTGCGATCAGGTGGATCACACCCACGCTTCATTGAGCGGATAAACCCGGCAACGCCCTTCGGGTCGATGGTCAGGAGCCCAGCTGATGCAGGCTAATCCTATCCCTAAAAATCTTCAGGAACTTCAGCAGAAAGTGGCCTTCGCCGAGAACGTCAAGCGCATCACAGACCAAATCCTTGTGGCCAGCGATCTTGACCATATTCTTCTTGATATGCGGAAAGAAATACTCAGCATCTTCGATGCTGAAGCCGTCAGCATCTTTGCGTTCGATTCAGAAAAAAAAGAAATTTTTTCAAAGGTCCCTCACATCGACAGCGTCGAGGAATTCCGCATTCCCATCACCGAACAAAGCTTGGCTGGATTCTGCGCAAAGTATCTCCGCCCAGTGAGTATTGCCGATGCCTACAATATCGCCGAACTGCAAAGCATCCATCCTTCGCTCCTCCATGACAGTTCCTACGACAAGCGAACGGGATTCAAGACGAAACAGGTTCTGACCTACCCGATTGTAGCGGATAACAAATATTTGATGGGAGTGTTTCAACTCCTAAACAAAAAAAGTGGAACTCGGTTCACAAGGAAAGATGAAGAATCCGTTGCGGAAATCTCGAAGGCACTTGGTATCGCCCTCTTCAACCTCCGCAAAATTACCAAAAAGAATCCGAGTAAATTCGATCTTCTAGTCTCGAGTAACCGCATTACACAGAATGAACTGGATCAGGCAATCGCCGAATCCAAGAAAGGTGTGTCGGATTTCGAGAGCATCCTGATTGAGAAATATAAGGTACCCAAACTCGAGATCGGGAAGTCACTCGCCCAGTTTCACAAATGTCCGTACATTGAATACAACGATCGAACAATCGTCGATATCGAACTCCTGAAAAATCTGAATGTCGACTACCTCAAGAAAAACCACTGGATGCCCCTCAAGCGCGACCGGACCGCCATTGAAATCCTGACTGATGACCCGAGCGATCTCGACCGCGTGGCGGATATCAAGCGAACCTTCCCGGGTCTTAATATTCGCTTTGCAATCAGCCTCCGCCGTGATATCGCCCAGTTCCTTGGCTCTGCCACAGGGCAAGCGCTTGGCGAGACCGGCGGCACACGAAAGCTGGACGAAAATGTCTCTGATATTCTCGGCGAACTTGTCAACGAAGCCCAAGAGGCGGCGGCAGATGACTCCGGAACCGGGCTCGATGAAAACGACAATGCCATCGTGCGACTTGCCAATCAAATTATCGCCGACGCCTATCGACAAGGCGCATCCGATATTCACGTCGAACCCTATGGAGAAAAGCGAGAAACGCTTGTTCGATTCCGGGTAGACGGTGACTGTTTCGAGTACATGAAGATTCCGCAAAGCTACCGGCGCGCTATCGTGTCTCGCCTCAAGATTATGGCCAGCCTCGACATAGCGGAACGGCGCAAACCCCAGGACGGAAAAATCAAATTTAAACTGTCGGATAGCAAGGAAATTGAGTTGCGCGTCGCAACGATTCCAACTGCTGGATATAATGAAGACGTCGTCATGCGCTTGCTTGCAGCCAGCGAGCCCTTGCCTCTCGACAAGATGGGGTTCTCGGACCGAAATCTCGCAGCGATCAAGCAGATTGCCGCTAAGCCCTACGGCATCATTCTCTGTGTCGGGCCAACCGGCTCAGGAAAAACCACGACCCTGCACTCCGTCCTCGGTTTCATCAATACGCCAGACATCAAGATCTGGACGGCAGAGGACCCAGTCGAAATCACTCAATATGGACTCCGGCAGGTTCAAGTTCTTCCCAAGATCAACTTTACATTTGCCGCTGCCATGCGCGCGTTTCTTCGTGCTGATCCCGACGTGATCATGGTCGGAGAAATGCGAGATAAAGAAACGGCCGATATCGGCATCGAAGCCTCATTGACCGGACACCTCGTCATGAGCACACTCCATACAAACAGTGCAGTAGAAACCGTCACCCGACTTCTCGATATGGGCTGCGACTCGTTTAGTTTTGCCGATGCGATGTTGGGAGTCCTTGCCCAGCGTCTGACTCGCCGAATTTGCAAGGACTGTAAAGAGCAGTATGTCGGGACACCGGTAGAATATGAGGAAATGCGCCAGGGCTATGGATCTGAACATTGGGACAAGCTCGGCATCCCACAAGACAACACCTTCCGCCTCGCCCGCGGGAAGGGATGTGAAAATTGCAATCGCACTGGCTTTAAGGGACGCGTGGCTCTGCATGAGTTGCTACTAGGATCGGACAATATTAAACGCATGATTCAGGCAAAGGCGAAAAC
>JACAFD010000181.1 GCA_013388555.1 Nitrospirota bacterium
ACAACAAATTAGTCTGGGAGCAAGTCCTTTCGCAGTGGCACAAGGAGTCGACCTCTTTACCTTAACGGCCGGATTGGGTCATGGCGGCACAGTCACTTTCCACGGCTTGAATGGACCATTCAGTCATGCGGATAAGGTGACTATTTCCGGAACCAGCAGGATTCACACTCTGACAGGATCGGACGGATCTGCTGGAGATATCACAATCAATGCCGCTCAGTTCAGCCTGACCGATCACGCCACCCTGAATGCCGACACCTTTGGCCCTGGCGAAGCCGGTACTATCATCATCACCGCGACAGATCACGCAACCGTTTCCGGTCTCTCAACTACTGTGAGCAGTAGCAGTGACTTCGGAGCGACGGGCAATGCCGGCCAGATCACCGTGTCGGCTCCAACGGTGTTGATTGAAAATGGCGGCCACATTTCCACCAACACCACAGGGGAAGGGACTGGCGGCAGCATCAACATCCTTGCCAGCCAATCGGTCACGCTGACTAACGGTTCCAGGGTCTCTGCCAGCAGCACCGGTCCCGGCAACGCGGGCAACATCCTCATCAACGCCGGGCAGAACTACACAAGCACCGACAGCGCAGTGACCACACAAGCCACCGCACCGGACACAGAGGCCAGCGGCGGGAACATCACGGTGCAGGCGACCGAGACGGTTCATCTCACCAACAGCCAACTCAACGCCTCGGTGCAGGGATCCTCGACGACGGTCGGCGGCAACATCACGATCGATCCACAATACGTGATACTGCAAAATAGCCAGATCCTTGCGCAGGCGAGCCAGGGTCAGGGTGGCGCGATCTCAATCGTCATCACAAATGGCGGGCTCTTTCTGCCCGATGCGAACAGTACGATCAGCGCCTCCTCGCAATTCGGCGTGAACGGCACCGTGACGATTCAATCGCCGAACGCGCCGATCAGCGGCCAGATTCAGCCGCTGGGGAAAACACCGCTGATCGCGACGTCGCTCCTCAACCAACATTGCGCCTCGTTGGCCGGCGGGCAGTTCAGCAGTTTTACCGTGGCAGGTCGGGACAGTCTGCCGATCGAACCGGGCAGTTGGCTCGCGAGTCCGCTCTACGCCGCAGGCGTAGGGCTAGGGATCAAGGCTGAAGGTCAGTGGCTGGGCACCGGTGAAGGATTAGGGGTGAGAGGTGAGGGGCGAGTGGGGGACACACCAATTCTGTCGTTGCGGCAGATCGCACCGGCTGGGTTCCTGACCCAGACCTTTCCTGTGGACTCGTTGGGAGGCTGCACATCCTGATCCATCGAGCAGGAAAATCGGCATCTATCGCCTCGCTCTGGTCAATTCACAACCTCTTCGTAATTTCGATCGTGCCAGGAGTATGGGGGTGGGGAACATTAATTTTCGATCATACTCCGCGTGACTAGATGAGAGACGCCTACCGGCGCCACAGGGTATGGGCTCGCCGCCTATTTCACTGACTGAACGGGATGCTAGGGATCATGATGACCGGTTATTCACCCACCATCAAGGAGGTTGCAATGGCTTTACTGATTAATCCTGCAAACGGCGCCACGCACAATCACACTGTTCCACCCCCCACCGCGAGGGTCTTTCAGTGGAGTAACACGTATCCCGTTGTACCGACTGGCACGAACTGGCGACTCAAGATCGGCAATGCTCCGTACGGATATAACTACTATAACGGTGCTCCTGTGCCATTCACCCAACTTCAAGATGGGAATGTCAACCTTTATTCGGTTCCGAGCGGCAAAAAGTGTTATGCCACCGTTGAATGGACAACTAATGGTACTACCTGGAGCAATGGGGGAACATATACCTATTTCTACTGCAAACCGTAGGAGGCATTCGTCAAAGATCGTCACGCAGATTGCATAACACAGAAGGAGGGCTGAAGATGGAACCAACAGCGGCCATGACAACATCGGCAGTGGCAACGCCAGAAATTACAGATCCGCAGGGACCACAAGACTTTTCCAAACCTTTCACCATCCGTTGGGACCCTAAGGAGACCCCAGATGTTGAAGGATGGTGGCTGTGCGTCGGCACACTGGAAGCAGATGTAGAGGAGGGGGATTGGAATATCTTAAGTGGGGACATGCGAAAGAATACACATCTGACCATTGACGTATCAGACCGGCCGAAGGCCAAGGGGTTGAGGGTACAGTTACTGTGCACTGTAAAAGACAACGACCTCGATCCGCCTGAGAGAACGATGGTACTGGACCCAATTGTAATCCCGAGTAATAAGTTCGCCTCGGTCTTCGAGGCGCTCGCGAGCATTAAGGGCGAGCAGAAGAAGAAGCAGACCGCCGGACACCATCCCATGTGACAAAATAAGAACACGAAATCCAAGCGCGAATGATCGTAGAGTTCGGCTATGTTGTTGCTTCAAGTGCGCAGATGCAAGGCCATGATAGTACTGTCAACACGCTGCTGAATGAAAAGCCGTTGGAGATTACGCGAGTCTAGTATAAGGGGATCATGATTCGAGAAGTCCACGCTACATGGCTGGCAGGTTGTGAATCGTGACGGCAGGCGCTCGGGGAGCGGCGCCTGCCCGCTCCCCTCGGTTCTTCAGACAACTCTTTCCCGGTACTGGTCTTTCCATGGTCATGCTATTGGTATCTACTCCAGTCTTTGCCCAGACTTCGATCGACCCGTCGGGGCGCTCCGGCGAACCCCCCGGCCCCCTCAAGGAAGAATTTGTGCGGCCCAAACCACCTCCGAGTCCCGTACTGCCCATCGTCCCACCTCCGCCGGAGACCGGGGTGCCGATACAGCCCGGCGCCATACGGGTATTCGTGCACGACATACGCGTGATCGGCAACACGGTGTTTTCGGATGCCGAGATCGCCGAAGCGACGGCCCCCTTTACAAACCGGACGTTGCAGACCGAGGATCTTGAGCGGCTCCGGTTGACTCTGACACTTCTCTACGTCAACAAAGGTTACCTGACCTCCGGCGCGATCATCCCGGATCAGGACGTCGTCTCCGGTGTCATCACGGTACAAATCATTGAAGGAAAATTGACGCGGATCGATGTCGAAGGCAACCGTTGGTTCAGATCATCCTACCTGAGCGATCGCCTCTCGCTCGGCATCCGCACGCCGGTGACGCTCGCTCCACTACAAGAACAGCTGCAAATCCTGCAGCAGGATCGCCGCATCGAGCGCATCAATGCGGAACTACGGCCCGGTGACCAGCGAGGCGAAAGCCTGTTGAATGTGCGCGTGGCGGACAAGCAACCGTTTCACGCCTCGATGGAGGTCAACAACTACCAGACGCCGCTGGTCGGAGAAATCCGTGGGATCGGCACGCTGGCCCACGACAACCTGACGGGCCATGGAGACCCACTCAAGCTCAGCTACGGCCAGTCGAGCGGCGCCTATCCGATCGTGGACGCCTCCTATGCTCTCCCCTTCAACCGGTACGGAACGACCTTTTCGCCCTACTACCGGC
>JACAFD010000112.1 GCA_013388555.1 Nitrospirota bacterium
ACGAACAGCCCTCCCGATCAACGAAGCCCTCCAACAGATTGAGCAGCAAGCCGGCACCGCCTTCGATCCCGCCCTGACCGAGCTCTTCTGCAACACCATGCGCGACCAGCCTCAACAACAGTCTGGTTAACTTGGTTCATCCGGTCTGTCTGGTTTCTTTCGTTCTTCGAACCACGTCAACCAAACAAACCAAATAAACGTCTTCTTACGCCGGCGGACTTTTTCAGCATCCTGCTAAAGTAATTCAACATATTGCCGACAATGAGTGGCAAGGGCCTACCTTGTTCCGTCGAATCCGGTCCGACTCAACAGCGCATCTTCCGTGTGTGACTGTGCGTGAATGGTTGGAACTCCCGATGAACTTAGCTCAAGAAGAACCGGCCGGGATGGAAGCACCAGTGGATTTTCCAGCAGCGCTGGGCTGGGTCGATGGAGATCACGCGCTGCTCACTGAGCTCGTCGGGATATTTCTTGAAGACTGCCCCCGAAGGCTGCGTGAGATCGAGGAAGCAGTGAGAGAAGGCAATGCGATCGGGGTCAGGCAGGCTGCGCATAGATTGAAAGGCATGGTCGCATGTTTTGCCACCAGATCGGCCCAAGGCTTTGCGGACGAGATGGAACACCTGGGTAAAGCCGGTGACTTGTCGAAGGCTTCTGATCTGCTTCCAACATTGCTGCTCGAATTCGCTCGCGTCATGCATCACCTCAAGGCGGCGGACTGGCAAGAGCAGAACTGATAACAGACGAGAGCCTGACGAAGCGCGCGCGTCGAAGAAGGGATATGCAGATGACGAAGGTTGTAGTCGCGGATGATGACCGGATGTTCCGTAAAGCTGCCGAAACGACCCTGAGCCGGCACGGATACTCAGTCACCACCGCATCTGATGGGGAAGAAGCCCTCCAACTCATCCGCTCGGAGCAACCGGAAATTATTGTCCTCGATCTGATCATGCCCAAGCTCCAGGGATTCGACGTCCTCCAGATTCTCAAGCAGGACACCCTCACATCACACATTCCGGTGATCGTCTTGAGCAGTCTGGCTCAGGACCAGGATAAACAGGAAGCGCTGGACCTCGGAGCGGCCGCATACTTCAATAAGTCCGCTTTCTCGCTCGGCGAGCTGGTGAACCAAGTCGAACAGACCCTTACCAAAGGACAAGGCACATGCCCGAGTTGAAGGTTCGTGATGAGGAACTGCAGACGCTCCTGGTGGAACAGCTCGGAGTCATCGACCGAGCCGACTTCAACAGGGCAAGCACCCTCGCTCAACGGCTCAGATCTCCCCTGATCCATACGCTGGTCGAGCAGGGCCGCATCCCACAAGCCTTCTTGCTGGAGCAACTTGCACGCAGCTGGAACGTCGGATTTGTCGACCTGACGATTGGCCACGTGAAGGGGGACATCATCGGCACCCTACAGGAATCCTTCGCGCGTAAACATCTCCTCGTCCCATTCGACCGCGAAGGCGACCAGCTGCATGTTGCCATGGCCGATCCTCGCGAACGAAACGTCGTGAGTGAGATTGAGCGCATCACGGGGCTGCGCGTCAGTCCATTCCTCGCGACAGAACCATCAATCAGACGAGCGCAATTGTTGTACAAGAAAGAGTTGCGGGAGATCCTGGACCGATCGACTACGGAGAAGACAACTGATCTGACGCCGGCAAAGCAGCATGATGCAAACGAGTCGACCATCGTGGACGCGGTTCAACGGCTGCTCCTGTACGCTGCTGTCACGCGAGCGTCCGATATCCACATCGAGCCGTTTGAGTTCGAAACAGTCGTCCGTTACCGCGTGGATGGCGTGATGCGCGAGGTCTTCAGCCTCACACCGGCACTTCAGCTCCCTCTGGTCTCGCGCATCAAAATTCTCTCGGGCATGCGCATCGACGAGCGTCGTATCCCTCAGGACGGCCGATTCGAAGCCAACCTCGACGGTTTCAAGGTGGATCTCCGTGTCGCGTCAGTCCCCACACAGTGGGGAGAAAAAATCGTCCTCCGGATTCTTTCAAAGGACAACGTCATCATCGATTTGGAGGACCTCGGACTGGTGCCCCCCGATTATCAGATTATTCTCAGAAATATCATGAAACCCTTCGGGATGGTGCTGATCACCGGGCCGACCGGATCCGGCAAGTCCACGACGCTCTACGCCATGCTGATGCGGATCGGCACGGAACGCCAAAATATCGTCAACATCTCAACAATTGAAGAACCGGTCGAATACTCGATTCCCCGGGTCAACCAAACCCAGGTGAATCACCAAACAGGTGTCCAGTTTTCCACGGGGCTGAGGGCGCTGCTCCGCCAAGATCCCGATGTCATCATGGTCGGAGAGATCCGCGATAAAGAAACTGCCGAGATCGCTGTTCAGGCCGCCTTGGTCGGACGGCTCTTGCTCTCCACGCTTCACACCAACGACTCCACCGGAAGCATCCCGCGCTTGCTCGACATCGGAGTGGAGCCGTATCTGTTGTCTTCGTCCCTCACCCTCGTGGTAGCCCAGCGGCTCACCCGTAGAATCTGCAAGAACTGCCGCGAAAGCGTGACTCCCAACAGCCGCATTCTCGAATCGATCCAATCCCGTCCGGATTTCTCAGAAACGATTGATGTGCTCAAGCGGCAAGGCATCCTGCGCAAGACGCATAATGGGCTGGCAGGAGTCAGGCTCTATAATGGGAAAGGATGCGTGCAATGCCAGGGGAGCGGTTTCTCTGGCCGGCTTGGCCTGTTTGAAATCTTCGAAGTTGATGAGGATATTCGAGACTTGATTATGCAGCGGAAACCGGCGTCGTTTATCCGCTCGACCGCAATCATGAAGGGAATGAAGACGATGTTTCAAGATGGGCTGGCAAAGGCTTTCATGGGTGAAACAACCATTGAAGAAGTCTTCCGCGTCGCCCTGTGATTCTCTCAAATCACACAGGACAATGTATAAGAGCCCCCCGATCCCGTATTCGCTTCCATCTCAGATAACCCCCTCCAGCTGATGTTCTCGCTAGTAAACCCCGGCACTACCATGAGGTTACGCAAACTCATAAAGATAATCTGGTTTTTCTTCCAACCAAAAAGACAGACCGTCCAACCTGATGGGCCGGACAGACCCGATACCCGGAACCTCTTGAATGTGCCAGATGCGGAGCCGTTTACAGACTTTCCTACGACATGCTAGCGT
>JACAFD010000056.1 GCA_013388555.1 Nitrospirota bacterium
CCCCCCCCCCCCCCCGGTGTCGATCCAAGAAACACAACCCTCCCACGAACCATGACTCCCACCACTGTCAAAGAGTTTTTTCAACGTCTTCCAGGCCAGCTCGACTCAGATGCCGCCGAGGATCTTGACGCAGTCTACCAGTTCGATCTGAGCGGCGCGCAGGGGGGGCAATACATTCTCACGATCCGGGAAGGTGCCTGTCAGGTCACAGAAGGGATGCATGTGAAGCCTCACGTCGTGCTCTCGATGGCGGGAGAAGATTGCATCAAGGTTCTGAATGGCCAGTTGAGCGGGACAGCCGCAGCGATGTCGGGCCGGTTGCAGATAAGCGGGGATATTGGCCTGGCGATGCAACTGAGGGCGCTCTTTCCAACCGTCGGATAACCAACCGGTTCCCCAGTCAGACTGCAAGAGCACCGTTCCGGCACATCTGGGCGTTGATGACCTGCATGTCCAAGACAAGGGGAACGTATTCCCGCAGGATGCTCAACAGGCGTCCTTTTCACCCGCCCAACCCCGGCGGTTATTTCACCCTCCCACCTGAGTCTGCCAAGACAGACTCTTCACCCATGGACGCGCCTTGTCCCATGCAAGGCCGCAGCGAGCGACCTAAGATGGGTTTCCCGAGCGTGCTTCTTTACGTTGCCTTAGGATGGCCTGGATGAGTCCCCCACTGCGCGCATCGGACGAGCACCGTTTCATCGTGCGCGTTCTGCGAGCAAGAAGGATGATCTGGCTGCTCCCCTCTCACCCTTCTAAGACCGCGCGTTACGTGAGCACAGGGGACTCACTGGGCCATCCCTCCCCCTGCTATCGGTCGATCGGTACCTGTTCAGGTTCTGGTGGTATCCAGTCGGCATCCTCCGGGGTCTTGTCTGCGTGGCGGGGGAACCACTCTTCTAGAATGACATAGACCGTGGGGATGAGAAAGAGAGTGAGGATCGTCGAGACGCTGAGTCCTCCAACGACTGCACGCGCCAAGGGAGCGTTCGTTTCACCACCGGTTCCCCAGCCGATGGCCATGGGGAGCAGCCCGAGGACGGTGGCAAGGGAAGTCATCAGAATGGGCCGGAGCCTGGTCCGGGCAGCGGTGACTGCCGCATCGTGTAATTCCCGTCCTCGCCGCCGCAGTACGTTTGTGTAATCCACCAGCAGGACGCCGTTTGAGACCACGATACCCAGCATCATGATGATGCCCATCATCGAGGTGGTGGAGAGGGTTGTCTCGGTCAGGAAGAGGATCAGAATCACTCCGGGGAAACCCATCGGGACCGAAAACATGATGACGAAGGGATCGATCAACGATTTGAACTGAGCGGCCATCACCATATACACGAGGGCCAGAGCCAGGGCCGATGCAAACAGCAAGCCTTCAAAGGTTTCTCTCTGCTGCTGGATTTGGCCGGCCAACCGGATGGTGAAGCCCGTGGGCAGCTGGATCCTGGCCAGGGCCTCCTCCAGGTCGGTGGCGATGGCGCCGAGGTCTCGGTCCACGGGGTTGCCGGTTAGATGGATCACCCGTTGAAAGTACTTGCGGTCGATCTTCACCGGGCCGGCATTGAGCTTGAGCGAGGCGACGTTTTTGAGAAGGATTGGTTCTCCGGTTCGTGAGATCAACACGATATTTTCGATCGCTGAGAGATCCTTTCGATGCTCCTCCGCGAGCCAGGCGCTGATGTAGTACTCGTTCCCATTTTGGGGGTCGGTATAGATGATGGGGTCGGTTTGGCCATTGCCATTGAGTGAGAAGAGCACGGCGGTGGCGACGTCTGTTTCACTGATACCGAGAAGAGCAGCCTTCTCACGGTCCACCACCACGTTGACCTCGGGATAATTCTCCTCGCGGCTGACTTCGATGTCGGCGAGCCCCGGTGTTTGCTGCATGACACTTTCGACCTGCCGGATGACCTCCCGCGCTTTCTCAAAATCGTAGCCGTAGATTTCGACGTCGACAGACTTCTGCGATCCAAAACTGGTGATCCGCTTGATGAGCCCGCCCGGGTCAAAAAACATCGCGACGCCAGGAAAGAGGGCTAAGACCTTGGGCCTCACATCGTTCATAATTTGCACCTGGCTTCGCTTCCGTTTGTCCGGCGTGACCAGATGGACGGAGATGCCCGACGTATGGGGCCCGGTGTTCGGATTGAACAGGGAGGACCGGCCCTGGGCCAACACGCCGGTACTGGAGACGATGGTTTCCAGCTCCTCGGCGGGAATATGTGCCCGCAGCACCCGTTCGACCTCGGCCACTTGCTGCTCGGTTTTTTCCACTCGTTGACCGACCGGTCCGCGCAGCATAATACGGAACTGACTTTCATCCGATACCGGCAAAAATTCCGTCCCGATCTTAGGCACTAGCGCGAGCGAGGCGGTGAAAAGGAGCAGGATGCCGATGATGAAGAGCCGGCGATGGGCCAAGACCCAACGGAGCGAGTCGTTGTAACCTGTGTCCAGGGACTCGTACCGTTCGCGGCTCCAATCCATTAGGCATTGGAACCATGGCGGCATCGACCGGTGAGACTCCTGTTCCGGTTTCAGGAATTTGTAGCAGAGCGCCGGGGTCACCGTGCGGGAAACGAAGAAGGAAGTAAACAGTGAAATTGCGATCGTGATGGTCAGGGGGATCAGGAGCAGGCGGGCAATTCCCGCAACGAAGAAAATCGGGAGAAAGACGACGACCGTGGTGACTGTCGAAGCGAAAATGGGCATGGCCACCTCGCGGGCCGCTTCCAAGATCGCATCCCAGCGACGACGCGACGCGTTGAGATGGCGTTGAATGTTTTCGAGTTCCACGATGGAATCGTCGACGAGCCGGCCGATCCCGAGGGCCAGGCCTCCCAGAGTAAACACGTTCAGGGTTTGTCCTGAGAAGTACAGCACGATGAAGGTCACCATGATTGAGAGGGGAATGGCGACGGAGATGATCAGCGTGCTCGTAAGACTACGGAGGAAGATCAGGATGACTAATGCGGCCAGCAGCGATCCGTGGAGTGCCTGTTCAATGAGGTTGCTGATCGATTGGCGGATATAGACCGATTGGTCAAAGGAGATGCCGATCTTCACACCTGGCGGAACGCCAACCATCTTTGGCAGGGCGGCGCGCAGTGCATCCACCACCGCCACGGTGTTGGCGATGGGCTGTTTATTGACGCGTAAGTACACGGCCCTGGCCCCGTCCGTCCTCACGATGTTGGTCTGAATGTCCGACGAATCGGTCACGGTTCCGACATCCCGTACTCGAACAGGACTGCCTTGCTGGTTGACCTTTATGATTACGTCCTGGATGGGGTCGACCGTACGGAACTGATTGTTGGTGAAGACGTTGTAGTCCAAATTGCCGGCTTTGATGTCGCCCGAAGGGAGAATGAGGTTAGCAGCCTTCACAGATTTGACGACATCGAGGATTGAAAGGCTCCGGGCGTTCAAGAGTGCTGGATCGAGGTTGATGTTGATTTGACGGATCTTCCCGCCTTCCACGGTGGCAGCGGCGACGTTGGCAATCTGTTCGATCTGCGGCGCAATCGTATTATAGGCCAGGTCGTACAGGGCCCGTTCGTCGAGATCGTCGCTGGAGACCGTCACGAGGGAGACAGGGATATTCGAGACATCGAACTTGACGATGAAAGGCTGCAGAATGCCTGGCGGGAGGCTGTTCAGAATTTGGGTGACTCGCTGCATCACCTCCATCTGGCCGGCGTTAATGTCCGTGCCCCAGTTGAACCAGATCTGCACCGCGCCGATGCCTTGCTTTGCGAACGACTCGACGTGTTCGACATTCGAGGCGGAGCTGACGGCTTTCTCGATGGGATAGACGACACTCTGTTCGATGTCCAGGGGCGGCGCGCCTTTATAGATGACGCCGACGAATGCCACGGGCACTTGAATCTGAGGAAAGAGATCGACCGGCAGCCGTTGCACGGTGGTGCCGCCCAAGATCACCATGGCCAAGGATAGCATCAGGACGCCGATGCGATTGCGAAGTGCGAGGAGGGTCAGCCACATAGTTGGTAAGGGGTAAGGGGTGAGGGGTGAGGCGTCAGGCGTGAGGAATGGCAGGTGTCGGTTTGATTGAGGAGATCTCTGACGTTTGTCTTGTTCAACCCCTCACCCCTTACCCTTCACGCTTCACCGGTTGAAAAGGCTGCACCTGCACAGGGGTGCCTTCGTGCACGAGGTCTTTCCCCGAAACGATCACCTCTTCCGACCCGTCCAATCCCTTAGTGATCTCCACCCGGTTTTCGTCGCGGAATCCGATTTCCACCGGTACTCGATGAGCCTTTCCCTCACGCACGATGTAAACATACTGGGCATCTTCCAATCGACTCACGGCGTCGAGTGGGATTTGAAGGGTGTTTCGATGGGTCCCGACCAGGATCTCGACACGGGCGAACATGCCGCCTTTCAAGACATGGTCCTTGTTGGGGAGATCTACCTCGATCGTCATCGTGCGAGTGGCTCGGTTCAGTGCCTGGACGATACGGGTGACGGTGCCTTCGAAGACGCGATCGGGATAGGCCTCAGCGCGAATTTCCGCCTTTTGACCCACCTGGATGAGCGGGACATCTTTCTCAACGACCTCGATCAGGATTCGGACGGTCTGGATCTCGTGGAGGGTAAGAATCCCGCGCGAGGTGGTGGAGGTGCCGGCGGTTGCCCCGCTGACGTAGGCTCCAAGATCCAGGTTGCGCTCGGCGACATAGCCAGCGAACGGTGCACGAATGTTGGAGTAGGCTAGGTTTGTCTCGGCCTGCGCCAGGGCGACTTCCATTTGCTGGACCTGGGCGCGGAGCGAGTCGAGCGCCGCCGCCGCCGCATCGTAGGCAACTTGGGCATTATCCAGGTCCTGTTGAGAAACAAACTGGTCTTTAATCAGCGCCTGCATTCGATTGAGCGTGAGGGTGGCGTTGCGCATGCTCGCATCCTGCTGGGCGACTCTCGCTCTGGCTGCAGACAGGTTGGCTTTGGCCTGGTTGACGGCATGCTGATAATCTGTGTGATCGATCTCGATCAGAAGCTGGTTCGCTTTGACCAGGTCGCCTTTATCGACGTGAAGCTTTGCAATGTATCCGTTAACCCGTGAGAATAGATTAACGGTTTGGTTCGGGGTGATGTCGGCGGTATAGGTCAGTCGAATGTCCATGTCCTGTTTCAGCGGTGCTGCTGTGGCGACCGTGATGGATCTGGCCTTACGGGCATCGCTCTTCGCCCCGCTGCTGAGGCGAAACACGACGAGGGCTGTGATTGCGAAGAATACAATAACTCCAAGCGTGATAATCGGATGTCGCTTCAGGGGATTCATCGCGTGTTCCCCCCCAGCCTGTCTCGATCGCCCGGTCGCTTGACTAATCCGGTGAGGAACAGATCGACGTAGGCCGCGACCGTGTCCTCATGGGATTGATGCATGGGCACTCTGAATATCTCGTGGAGGAGACGGTGATGGACCACCACACCGATGAATGCGCGGGCTGCCAGGAGGGGGTCGACCGGCCTAAATGCGCCGGTTTCAATTCTCGTGCGAATGTACGCAGCGAGGTGGTCATAGAATACTTTGAGATGTTTGCCAAAGAACATCTCAGAAAGCTCGTGCCCTTCCAGGGCGCTGAATAGGAGGAGCCGTAAGAATGTCGAATCGACGCCGGGGCGAATGCGATAGCTTGCTATTATCGTAAACACCCGATGGTCGTCGTGTTTCTTCGCGGCGTCTTCCAGGGGTTCGATGAGTTCGTTGACGGTCACTTTTTCTGCCAGGATCGCGGCGTAGAGTGTCCGTTTTGTCGGAAAATGTTTGAAGACTAAAGCCTCGCTCACTTGCGCCGCTTTGGCGATTTCTTTAGTGGTCGTACCGTTGAACCCTCTTGCGGCGAAGAGTGAAGCAGCAGCAGCAATGAGGCTGGCTTGACGATCGTATCCGGAGGTACGTCGCCCGTTCCCGGGTGTGGTCTGGTTGGACCGTTTATTCATGGTAAGTAAGTACTCACTCACTAAAATCCTAGCATGGCACGCTTCTATGGGGCAAGCATTGGAGTGGTATTCAAGGCCCTGGAGGGCGGGAGAAGAATCTATCCTTCTCTATGACTGCTACTGCTATGCCTGAAGAAAACCATAGGCATGCCGAGACGAGCGATGTGACAACATGCCTATGAATGCTTCGGCTTAGGGCAAGGATTTAAGATGAGGCTCTTGTGAACTCGAGCGGTCAACCAGGGTAAACAAGGGAGGGCCACCTTCGAGCGTAGAGCGGTTCAGGTGCTTCCAGATGAATTGGCGTAGTCTGGTGAGTTCTCGTGCTGAGACCTGAAGAAATTCGATTCCATATTCGGTTTCTCCAGTCCAGGCCACCCGAACCTCTGAGATGAGAGCCGGACGGGACGTCTCAGAGATCGTCAGGTAGAGAGCCCAGGTACCACCTGTGGACAATATGTCAGTACTGGAGATCTTGCAGCCCGTCTCAGATAGGTCGACGGCGATTCCATTGCCAAGTTGAAATCGATCTGTAGCTGAAAAGCGGGCTATGATCTGAACGGAAGCTCGCTGAGCTGCTCTCAAGTCAATGGGCTGAATTTCGGAATCGTTTGTTGCTCGTTTGCCCGCCCGCCTTCGTCCCATCATTGTGCTCCGTTCAACTGAGGTCAATCTCATCGGAATACGCAAGGTTTGAACGCAGGAAGTAACGGAGTCGGTTTTGTTCTCGGAGATTCATCTTGAGAATCTCGACTCCAAACCGATGTCCTGAGGTCCAGGCCCCCCTCGTTTCCATCGCGAACAGCGGGTCCTGTCCGTCGGGGAGGTAAAGAAAAATCATGAGTTCCATCCCAGACCTGACCGGGGTATTGCCGCGAATACCTAGACCCCTAGGCGAGAGATCTGTGACCATGCCGTCACCCATGAGGACCTCGCCTGAGCGGTTTTGGGCCGAGTACATCAATCCAAACTCTACCGGAGGCCGGTGGTTTTGCCTCCGATTTTGTGCTTCTGCTACGGACGGAAGCTCCTTCACAAATGCAACCTGTACTCGTTTCATGAGAGCACCTCCTTGTGACAGATGCGACGGTCGTGGTCTAACTGGGTGACGCGATCCCACAGGAAGACTCGGAGAAGATTCCTTTCTTTCAACTTCAGGGGGCCTAACTCCACTCCAAAACGACGTCCATCAACCCAGGAGACTCGGCTCTGGGCAATGCACAATGGCTCCTCTATTCCAGGAAGGTTGACAAAGAGGGCTATTCTCATGCCGGGTGCGACCAATCGATTTCCGTAAATGCCCACCCCGTGTAGTGAGAGGTTGGTGACGATGCCGTCGGCGATCAGAAACTGGCCCTTGTCCAGGCCAGAATAGAAAAGTGAGAAGACTGCGGGGGTACGATTGCCATGCCGATGATCGGCTTGATCGGGAAGTTCAGCAGCTGAGGTAACGGGAGGGGCGATCTGAGCAGGCATGGTTTCCTCCCTGACATTGAGTTGATGCTTAAACGATGCGAAATCCCGTTCGCCGATGGTCTACGGCTGACAAGCTGATATTTTTAAAGATCATGTCTTGCAGCCGTTTCCGTTCTTCTGGTGACAGCTTGGGGAATCTGACGGAAAAAGACTCTTTGTCGACCCAGGAGACCAGAGTATCGTTGAGTCGCATGGGTGCTTGCCCATCCTCTAGATAGAGGAGCAGGGTGAGGCGGCCACCCAGCGAGATCGTGGCTGTACTCAGTATCTTGCAACCGGTTTTCGAGAGGTTTTTCAGGACTCCTTCTCCTCTCACGATACGTGCGCCTTCTGTTCCTGAATAGGCAACTCGGTACCGAATTGGGACTCGTTCGGCATAGCGTCGATCCAAGAGAGAATGAGCTTTCTGATCGGTGACCTTGAACGCAAGGTCACCCAGTTTCACTGATGATTTCTCCATGGTTCTCCCGGGGTTCCTCTGTTTCTTGAGACAGCCTGAGAATACCGCACTCAAGAATTTCGACCATCCCTCAGGAGGGGGGATTCCTGTCCCACCAGAAGGGGGGTTGGGACAGGAAAGTTGATTGTAAGCGGGAAGGTACCGAGCGGGAGCGGAGTGAGTGCGGTCAGAAACCAGTGGCCGAATTGCCTTCGGTGATTTTTCGGCGGAGCTCCTGGCTCTCGAAGAAGATAATACCGCGATCGGTTTCGGTCTCGTATTGGAGGGTCACATCGGTCTCAAATCCAGTCCATTTATGAAATTTGACGGGACCGGCGGCGATCTGTCCCGGTGTGCGGTCGAGCGAACCATACAGAGATTGGAGATAGGCGACAATTTGATCGTGGGTCGCCTTGCCTTGGTAGCGGACGGTAGCACGCGCAAATTGGCCGTCAGAGGTCACGAATCGTATGGCGTCAACCTTCACCGAACCAAGTGAAGGGGCCCCGGTTTTCAGTTCATAGGTTTGAGACCGACCGGCGTCTTCAACTTTTGTTAACGTACTGGTTCCAGAAAATGTCGCGCCCCAGGGGATTCCCTCGAATCCATTCGGATCGTTCTGCATTGGCACCGCGAAGACCGGGGCACCTTGAAGGATAAACGAGAAGAAGGGGTAAAGGAAGAATAAGCGACAGATACAGTGGTCTGCGTGGAGTCGGCGAGGCATGCTACTCCGCGGAGTCAGTCATAAGGTCGTTGAACCGAGGGGCCAGGGTACGGCTGTCGATAAAAATAAATCCACGCTCCGTGTTCGCGTGGTAGGTTACGCTAATTTCGGTTTCAGTCCCGCGCCAAACATACTGTTGATTGAGACCCCGCATCATCTGTCCTGGGACGCGCTCAAGCGAACCAAACTGCTCCTCCAGATGGGTGAGAATTTGTTTGTGCCGATCGTCACCCTGGTAGCGGATAGTCACACGTGCGAATTGTTCATCGACCGATAAGAATAGGAGGCTCTCAACCGGTATTCCGGCAAACAAAGGCTGACCATCCTTCAATTTATATTCGCTCACATGCGGGCCTGCCTTCGCGACTTGTAAGTCCGGCCTCGTGGTGAGGGCTGTCCCCCACGTTAGGCTCTGAAATCCATTCGGATCGTTCACCATCTGCACCGCATGGGCAAGAAAGGGCTGGGTCATACAGAGGACTAGCCCCAGTAAGGCAAGGTATCGGCCTGCTTGATGGGTCTGCCGTCCGATCATGTCGGAACGCTACCATGGACGATCCTATGGCGCAACTCCCTCCGTTTTGTTGAGAATGTCTTTGGGCATAGCTATAATGCGCGGGTTTTTCCACAGGCGTTGTGGCGAGGAACCGACACAATGATTGAAAGCGATGCGTTCGTTCAAGCGTTACAAGATATCGGGGTAGATTTCTTTACGGGGGTTCCCGATTCGATCTTGGGCGGCATCATCGCCGAGTTGATGGAACGGCGTCTCTACACCCCGGCCGTTCGGGAAGATGAAGCGGTCGCCATGGCTGCCGGGGCCTATATGTCCGGCAAGGTTCCCGCCGTGCTCATGCAGAATTCAGGGTTGGGTACGTCCCTCAACACCCTCATTTCGTTGAACATGATCTATTGCCAGCCCTGTATTTTGATTGTGTCCTGGCGCGGTTATCAAGGCAAAGATGCGCCGGAGCATCTAGTGATGGGCGAGGTGATGCCGCAGTTTCTGGACACGGTGAAAATCCCGCATCGAACCCTATCGGAAAAGACGGCGATTGACGACCTGAAATGGCTGGCGGAGACGTTCATGAAGCAGCGCATTCCTGTCGCTCTCTTGATGACGAAGGGTGTTGTGAGAGGGTTGCACCCATGAGGCCGGAGCAAGGAACGATGCAAAGTCGGGCGATGGCCATGGCGGCATTGCTGGAACTACTTACCGATCAACCTGTGATTATCTGCAACGGGTTTCCTTCTCGTGAAGCGTACAAAATAGCCGATCGCCCGACCCATTTCTATATGATCGGGTCCATGGGAAATGCCTCGGCCATTGCGTTAGGCGTTGCGCTTGCCAAGCCGAACAAGCAGGTGGTTGTGTTCGATGGGGACGGCAACGTATTAATGGGCATGGGAACATTAGCGACGGTGGGCGCGTTGAAGCCGAAAAATTTCATCCACGTGGTTTTCGACAATGAAGTGTACGGCACGACAGGGAATCAACCGACGATTTCCAATGTAGTCCCGCTTGAGAAGATGGCGAAAGCAGCTGGGTATGTAAATGTCGAACGGGTGCGGGAACGCGAAGACCTCATT
The DNA here is from genome assembly GCA_013388555.1 of Nitrospirota bacterium. Classification (GTDB taxonomy): domain Bacteria; phylum Nitrospirota; class Nitrospiria; order Nitrospirales; family Nitrospiraceae; genus Palsa-1315. The sequence goes on from JACAFD010000056.1 coordinate 10,194, forward strand.
TACGAGTTTACAGACATGCTGAAGAAAGATGGGCCGAGCATGTTGCTGGTGAAAATCAATGAGATGGTGGAAGATGTCGGGCGGGTGATGATTGATCCGCAGGATATTACGAAGCGGTTCATGAAAGCGATACAATAAGCGATCGAGCCGCTAGGCAAGCCCTCGTTGGACGCGCGCAGTCGGAGCGGTCTCAATCACTTAATCGGGGCGAGAGGAAGAGAAGAGAGACGAGATGGTCTTACTGAATCCGGGGCCGGTAAATGTGTCGGAGCGGGTGCGACAGGCTCTGTTGCGTCCGGATGTCTGCCACCGGGAATCGGAATTCACCGAGCTCTTGCATGGGATTCAGGCGAAGCTGTTAAAGCTCTTTGTGCCGGGGGCGGAAGCCAATTATGCCGCTGTGGTGTTGACCGGATCGGGAACTGCGGCGGTGGAGTCGGCTGTCATGTCGGCGCTCCCGCACGGCAAACGGATGCTGGTGCTCAACAATGGGGTCTACGGCGAGCGCATCTCCCAGATGGTCGGCCTGTATCGCTTGGGCGTGTCCGAGCTGAAATACGATTGGACGACGAGGCCGGATCCTGAACGGTTGCGGCTGGCGTTGCGACAACATCCGGAAGCGCACGCGGTCGCCATGGTCCATCATGAGACGACCACCGGACTCATCAATCCGGTCAAGGAGATAGCAGATGTCGTCGACAGCCAGAATCGGGTGTTTATTCTGGACGCGGTCAGTGCATTGGCAGGGGAGCTACTGGATATCGCCGGGTCTCACATTTATATGGTGGCTGGCACATCCGGAAAATGTATTCAGGGATTCCCGGGGCTGTCCTTCGTGCTCGTCCGGAAAGGGTTTCTCGAACGGATGCGTGCTTACCCCAGACGGTCTATCTATCTCCACATCACGCAGTATGTGGATGACCAGGGTCGCGGAACGATTCCCTTCACGCCGGCCGTACAGGTCTATTATGCGTTCGACGAAGCGTTGAATGAACTTATGGAGGAAGGGGTTGCCAAACGGATTCAGCGGTATAAGAAAGTTGCGGCTCTCATTCGAGACCGCATGGCAAAAGTCGGCGTGAAGCCGCTTCTGACTCCGGACAAATATTCCAACACGATTACGGCCTTTCATCTTCCCGAGGGTGTCACGTATCGGTCGTTGCACGATCGATTAAAAGAAGCGGGCTATGTGATCTATGCGGGCCAGGGTCAACTCGAAAGCAAGATTTTCCGTGTTGCGAACATGGGCGCCCTCACGGAGACACAGTTTGTCGGGTTCCTCGACGCATTTGAACGGATTTGCGGTACAACATGAAAGCCATCATCCTCGCAGCTGGCGTGGGGAAGCGTCTGTGGCAGGTTACCCAACATCGCCCGAAGTGCCTCATTGAGATCGGCGGGAGGACCCTCTTGCATCGCTACCTCACATCGCTTCGGAGCGTCGGTATTCACAGTGCTGACGTGGTTGTGGGCTACAGGCAGGAGATGATTCGCGAGGCTGTGGCAGGGGACTCCTGTGGTGTGCGTGTGAATTTCCTCGTTAACGAGCAGTTCCATCGCGGCAGCATTTCCTCGCTCTGGATCGCACGCGATGCGTTGGATGATCATGCGATCGTCATGGATGCAGATGTGCTCTTCCATCAAGAAATCCTTCGTCGCTTGGTACAATCTCCCTATGAGAATGCGTTGCTCATGGACGAGACGGTCAAGCAGACAGGGGAAGAGTGCATGGTTGTGGTCGAAGGAGGGCGCGTGATTGCGCTGACCAAGACGATGCCGTTGCAGTATGATTATGCCGGAGAAGGCGTGGGGTTTCTCAAGATTCGGCATGCCGATGCACCGTATGTCGTGGCGTCGCTCAGGACCCATGTGGATCATGAGGCCTGGCAGATGGAGTACGAAGATGCACTTTTAGGATTTTTTCGCGAAGTGAAAGTCGGGCATGAGAAAATTGGAGGACTCCCCTGGACCGAAATCGACTTTATAGAGGATGTGTCGAAAGCGGAACGGGATGTGTTGCCGAAACTGTAGTTGCGTCGTTGGCGAAGCATCCCTCGTAAAGCACTGATATAGGGATGCAAGATACGGACGACGAGATGCACGAGACGAAATAATATGAGCGAGAGCCTCATCCAAAAGCGTGCCGATGTGCAAGGGCTGAGCACAGCGATTCTCTTGCCGTCGATGAGTCTGTTCGGCGAGCCTGCCGGATTGTATGCAGATGAGGTGGGTCCGCTGACCAGCGTTGTCGGCATCGGCCTTTTTCAGCGGGCAGTGTTGACCCTGCAGCGAGCCGGTATCCGACAACTCATGGTGTTGGTCGGGCCAGAGGAGAATCAACTCAGACAGGCGTTGAGCAAAGGGCCGCGTGTGACGGTTCCCGTGCGCTGGATGCCGATTCGTGAGTTTCCACTCGATGATCCCCGCACGTGGGAATCGCTCGCTGCCGAAGTGCGGGGTTTCTGTCTTCTGTCCAGCGTGCAGGCTGTATTTGCGAGCCGCTTGATTGAGAGCCTGCGCCAAGAGGTGCAGGAGGGGCAGGCTCTTGTTGTGGCACGGGCGGATAGCGGGCGGGATCGACGGCCACGCCGCTCGAATTTGCGTGTGAAGGTGCGGTCTGGCCGGCTTGTCTCGATCACATCCAGGCAGGATGACTCTACACTGGTGGTCACAGACCTCGTGGTGCTCCCAGCCAGTTTCATGAGTGTTGTCGGTCAAGCCGGTGTGGAAGCCGGCACGGTGCCGATTCGTCGATGGCTTGAACGTGCCGCGGTGGACGGGTACGTGCGGGTGCTGTCTACGGAAGCGAACCGGTCCCACTGGTATCAGGACGTGCGCGATGCTGCAGATGTGCAGGCTGCTGAGAAAAAGCTCTTCAATTCCCTCAAGGGCGAGTTCGAAGGTATTGTCGACCGGTTTTTCAATCGGAAGGTTTCTCGCTGGTTCACACGTATATTCCTTGCCATAGGTCTCTCGCCGAACGCCATTACGATCCTGGCGAGCACAGTTGGCCTGGTCGCAGCCGCCGGCTTTGGCGTCGGGACATACAATGCCGGCATCGTAGCCGCGCTGTTGTTTCAACTGGCAGCGATCATCGATTGCTGCGATGGCGAAGTGGCCAGACTTACGTTTACCGAATCGCCCTTCGGAGCCTGGCTTGATATCGCGATGGACAATGTAGTGCACATGGCGATCTTTGCCGGCATTGCCGTGGGCTCATACATGCACCTGGCCGGGAGCGACGGGGCCTGGGTTCCGCTCGCCCTTGGTGCGGCAGCAGTTCTCGGGAACGGGCTCTCGTTCTGGCTCGTCACCCGCGCGAAAAAAATTAAGTCTGCGAGCGGATGGAAAACACCGGTGCAGGCTGCCTGGTCCGATTTCATGCTGAAAAATGTCGCGAGCCGAGACTTCTCCGTCATCGTGCTGATTTTTGCGGCGATCGGCAAGCTCGATTGGTTCCTCTGGATGGCCGCGATCGGCTCCGTGGTGTTCTCGATCATCATGCTCTGGGTGATCAGGCCGTCCGCCACTACCCGTGCTTAAGATAGTCCTACTTCTTGCCGGCCTCATCACTCTCGGGTTCCTCGTCTGGCATATCGGCCCCGGGCGAATCTACGATGCGGCATCGCAACTTGGGCCGGTCGCACTCCTCGTCCTGCTGATTCCCTCCACCATCATGTACGTCATCGATGCGTACGGTTGGAAAATTACGCTTGGCCCTTCGGCGAAGCATATTCCGTTCTGGCGTGTGCTCGCGATTAGGACAGCCGGTGAAGTGGTGAACATGACCACACCGACCGCCTACGTTGGGGGCGAACCGCTCAAGGCCTATCTGCTCACGAAACACCATGTGCCGATGGTGGAAGGGCTTGCCTCGGTCGTCATTGCAAAAACGACGATGACGATTGCCGAGGTGGTCTTCATCCTCCTGGGCATTTCGCTCGCGTTCTGGAGTGTCGGTGCCGCCGGCTCATCCGGGCAGAACGTTGCAGCTGCGCTGGTGAGTGTGGGCCTGCTGGTGCTCGTAACCGCCGCCCTCGTGTTTGTGCAGCAGCAAGGGCTCTTTACATCGCTGTTGAAATTTGCCCGGAAGATCGGGCTCAAGATTCATTACTTCGAAGTGCGTGAGAAGAAACTACTGTCGCTGGATCGAACGATCTTGGATTTTTACCGAGACAACCGCCTGACCTTTTGTTCTTCCATCGGGTTGTTCTTTGCCGGCTGGATGGCGGAGGCGGTGGAGGTCTATGTCATCATCTATTTTCTCGGTGGCCCGGCTATGGCGGTCTCCGCCATCGCCATCAGCGCTCTGTCCGTCTTCATCAAGAGCGGCACCTTCTTCATCCCCGGCAGTCTTGGCGCTCAAGACGGAGGCAATATGCTCTTGTTGAGAGCCTTTGGGTATTCCGATGTCACCGGCATCACCTTCGCGTTGCTCCGGCGGTTCCGTGAGTTGGTTTGGATCGGGGTGGGGTTGCTGTGCTTAACGCTCGCCGGCGGGAGGGCCGCAGTAATTCAAGAAAGTCGCGCCGACGACTTAGAAAATCGTTTCTGACGTCAGTCATTGTTCTGGGTAATCAGACCGTCCGTCGTGACCCATGCTCAAGCTCGCTCTCATCTTTGCCGGCCTCTTCGCAATCGCCCTCATCGTCTGGCAGATTGGCCCCGAGCGCATCTACGATGCGGCGGTGCAACTCGGGCCGGTTGCGTTGGTCGTCCTGCTGATTCCCTCCACGATCATGTATGTCATTGAAGCATACGGATGGAAGGCCACGCTTGGCCCATCAGCCAAGGATATTCCATTCTGGCGCGTACTCGCGATCAAGACCGCCGGAGAAGTGGTGAATCTGACTACGCCGGCCGGTTACATCGGTGGTGAGCCGGTCAAAGCCTATCTGCTCACGAAACATCATGTGCCGATGGTGGAAGGGGTTGCCTCGGTCGTGATTGCGAAAACGACGAAGACGATCGCCGAAGTGCTCTTCATCCTCCTGGGTATTACGCTCGCATTCTGGAGGGTTGACAACGACGGCTCATTGGGACAGACCGTCGTAATGGCACTGGTCAGTGTCGCAGTGCTGTTCTTCGTGACCGCGTCGTTGGTGTTCGCGCAGCGGCGAGGATTCTTTACATGGTTATTGGAAATTACTCGAACAATCGGACTGAAGATCGCGTTTCTCGAATCGCGCGAGGAACAAATACGATCGCTGGATCGAATGATTTTGGACTACTACCGCCATAATCGTACGGCTGTGTACTCATCGACCGGACTGTTCTTTCTGAGTTGGATGTCGGAAGCATTAGAAGTGTACCTCATCATCTGGTATCTGGGGGGGCCTGCAACGGTCCTTTCCGCCATTTCTATCAACGCCCTCTCTGTTTTTATCAAAGGCGGAAGCTTTTTCATTCCGGGCAGCCTTGGCGCACAAGACGTCGGGAATTTTTTCTTGCTGAAAGACTTCGGTTATTCCGATGTCGCCAGCGTCACCTTCGCGCTGGTGAGACGATATCGAGAGCTGGTCTGGATCGTAATCGGGTTACTCTGCCTGGCGACGTTGCGTGGGCGGGCGGCCGCAATTCCGAGCGAGACTACTCATGGTTCAGGACATGACTCCTGACGACTGGATCGCAAGCTCGGCCGATTTGTCTGGATACCGGAGCACATATGTGTGGTATGCTCAAATTTTATGCTCTGCGTGATGAGACCTTCCACCACGATCCACCATGCTTAAGATTTCCCTCCTCTCTATCGGTCTCTTGACCCTTGGGATCATCGTCTGGCATGTCGGCCCAGGGCGTATCTACGACGTGACTGCGCAACTCGGGCCGGTGGCGCTCCTTCTCATGCTGATTCCGTCCGTCATCATGTACATCGTCGAAGCATACGGATGGAAAGTGACGCTTGGCCCCTCGGCGAAGCATATTCCATTCTGGCGTGTGCTTGCGATCCGGACTGCGGGGGAAGTCGTGAACATGACCACGCCGGCCGCTTACTCCGGGGGTGAGCCGCTCAAGGCTCATCTATTGAAGAATCGCAACGTACCGATGGTAGACGGGGTCACCTCGGTCGTCATTGCGAAAACGACGATGACCGTTGCCGAAGTGCTGTTCATCCTCCTCGGCATCGGACTCGGTATGTGGCTCTTAGGCGGGAACGATTCATCCGGCCAGACTCTGGCTGCGGCACTCTTCAGCGTAGGCCTGCTGGCCTTCGGGACTGCCGCGTTTGTCTTCGTGCAGCGGCAAGGACTCTTTACCTGGTCGTTGCAGTTTCTGCGGAAGGTCGGACTGAAGATTCATTATCTTGAAACCCGCGAGGAAAAATTGCGATCGCTGGATCGCACGATCTTGGATTTCTACCGCCATCACCGTCCGGCTTTTTGCGCCTCCACCGGGTTGTTCTTTCTCGGGTGGATGGCAGAAGCGTTGGAAGTGTATGTCATCATCTATTTTCTCGGTGGCCCTGCCATAGCCCTGTCCGCGATCTCCATCGGGGCCCTTTCCGTCTTCATCAAAGGAGGCACTTTCTTTATTCCTGGTAGCCTGGGCGCACAGGACGCGGGGAATTTGTTTTTGTTGAATGCTTTCGGTTACTCCGATGTCGCCGGCATCACCTTCGCGTTGCTGAGGCGATTTCGAGAGCTGACCTGGATCGGCATCGGGCTTCTCTGTCTCGCGCTGCTGCGCGGGCATATCGCGAAAATCCCTGAAATCCGCCTTCTCGACCCAGAAGTTGGGCCCTAATATCTGATCTCTTTTCCCATCCACTGTTCGAGAAGGTAGGCAAGGGCGGCCTGGTTGTCCTCCTGCTCGCGGAACGCGCACGCTCAGAAGGTGAGGCGCGAGGGTGTGAGGAGCTTTCTTTGCTCCCGGAGCGCGCGCCCTAGGAAGGGCCTCCCTCGAGGTTGCACTCGGATCAACACGGTTGTCCTTACTTGATGGTTTGGCCACGGTTAAGCCACACGAATGTATTTTGTCACTAAAGGACGCTTACTCCACAACAAACGTGGGAACGCTAGGCACATAACCATCTAAAGATTGCTTTTCTGTCGGTCAGACTACGGCCGTCGAACAAGATATAAATACCCTTTCCGAGCGTCTCGTTGGTGTTTTTCAAGCGGCAGTCTGGTCGATCTCTCACTGCGTGCGTCCAACGAGGAACTCTGGCTATCTCTTCCCAACATCACACTATCTCTTCGCAAGGGAGTCGCCGGACTGTCCTTCACTGCGCGCATCGGACGAGCACCGTTTCATCGTGCGCGTTCTGCGAGCAAGAAGGATGGTCTGGCGGCTCCCTTCAGATCCTTCTCAGGCCGCGCGTTGCGCGAGCACAAGAGATTAACCAGGTTGCCCCCTTCCCTGTTTGTGCTAGGATGCCCGCATGCCCGCATTAAAGCTGGTCCTGTGGGGCTTCCTTGCAATCCTCGGTGCTGTTGCGCTCGCCTTTGTTGTCGGTTTTGTCAATCCACAGGAAAAAGTGAATGGTCTTTGGCTCGTCGTTGCGGCGGCTTGTATTTATGTGCTGGCCTTTCGATTCTATGGCCGCTGGATTTCTCAGCGTGTGGTCGAACTGAACGATCAGCGTGTGACTCCGGCAGTGCGGTTGAATGACGGCGTCAATTTTCATCCCACTAATAAATATGTGTTGTTTGGCCATCACTTCGCGGCAATTGCCGGGGCAGGCCCGCTGCTTGGGCCGGTTCTGGCAGCGCAGTTCGGATTTCTTCCCGGATTTCTCTGGCTGGTGATCGGTGCAGTGTTGGCGGGCGCGGTGCAGGACTTCGTCATTCTGGTTGCGTCCATGCGGAGGAATGGCCGCTCACTTCCTGAAATTGCACGCGATGAACTGGGCCTTGTTACCGGAACTGCGACGGCGGTGGCGGTGCTCTTTATCGTGGTGGTGGCTTTGGCAGGGCTGGGCTTTGCCGTTGTGAATGCGCTCTACTTCAATGCCTGGGGCACCTTCACGATTGCGATGACGATTCCTATCGGCCTCTTTATGGGCTTCTATCTTCAAAAGTTCCGGCCAGGCCAGGTGGCGGAAGTTTCCCTGCTCGGTGTGGTGATGTTGGTCGCAGCCGTAATCCTCGGGCGGGTGGTTGCTCAGTCTTCAATTGCCGGATGGTTTGAGTTCGAGCGAACGACGCTGGTCTGGGGACTGGCTTGCTACGGGTTTCTCGCGTCTGTCTTGCCGGGCTGGATGTTGCTAGTGCCACGTGGGTATCTCTCCACCTTTATGAAGCTCGGCGTGGTGGCATTGCTGGGGGGGGGGGTGATTCTCATGGCGCCGACGATCGAGATGCCGCGCGTCACGATATTTGCCGGCGGAGGCGGACCGATCATTCCCGGGACGCTCTTTCCCTTCCTCTTCATCACCATTGCCTGTGGAGCTATCTCTGGTTTTCACTCGCTGGTCTCTTCTGGGACGACGCCGAAAATGATCGAGCAGGAATCCCAGGCTACGGTCGGCTATGGGGCGATGTTGCTTGAAAGTTTTGTCGGTGTGATGGCGCTCATTGCCGCCTCGGTGTTGATTCCCGGTGATTATCTGGCGATCAATACTATGCTCTCGCCCGAAGCGCTGGCTGCGATGGGCTTTCCTGTCTCGCGGATTCAGGAACTCTCGCACCTCGTCGAGACGGATGTAGCTGGCAGGCCTGGAGGAGCTGTTTCGTTGGCGGTCGGCATGGCCTCTATTTTTTCCGCGCTCCCCGGTATGGCCGGCTTGATGGCTTACTGGTATCAATTCGCGCTGGTGTTCGAGGCCCTGTTCATTCTGACAACGATCGATACTGGCACGCGTGTGGGGCGCTATCTCATTCAGGAGATGGGCGGGCGGTTGTACGCTCCATTACGCAGGATAAATTGGTGGCCCGGTGTAGCGGTGAGCAGCGTCCTGGTTGTGGGAGCCTGGAGTTACCTCATCGGCACCGGCAGCATCTCGACGCTCTGGCCGATGTTCGGCGCAGCGAATCAGTTGCTCGGCACCTTGGCGCTCTGCATCGGGACAACGGTGCTCATCAAAATGCGGAAGGCGCAATATCTCTGGATTACGGCAGCACCAATGCTGTTTGTCGGCAGCATTACCTTGATAGGGTCCTACGAGATGTTCGGCATGTTCGTGAGCAGGGCCTCGTCCCTTGCCGACGGCGGGCAGGCCTTTGCCCTGTATCTTGATGCGGGGTTGGTGGCGGTGGTGGCCTTGCTCGCGGTGATCGTCTTGGGCGATAGTATCAGGCAGTGGTACGGCTATCTTGTCTTGAAGCGGCCCTTCACCAGCAGCGAAGTGGTGGTGATGGCCGGTGGGAGTTCGCCTGGAAGATTGCGGACAACGATTCATTCTGATGAGGAGCAGCGGTTGCAGCTGCCAGGAGGAGGGTGCTGCTAGGAGTGACCTGCTCAATCTCCTGTGCTCGCGCAACGCGCGGTCTCGGAAGACCCTCGCCCGGGCTACTGGCACGTCTCGGCGTGCCAGTGGGTGGGCGGGTCAGAAAGCTGTGCGCAGTGGGAGATCAAGCAGGCCGCTCTTTGAGATATCGAAGAGTGTTTCTGGAGAACATAGATGAGTGAAGTGACGAGAGGAGGGGATTGTGGCTGAGCAGTTTTCATTTGATGTCGTCTCAGAAGTGAACATGCAAGAGATGAAGAATGTCGTCGATCAAGCGACGAAGGAGATCAAACAGCGCTTCGACTTCAAAGACTCGAAGACAGAGATTACGTTGAAGGAGAAGGAAAAGGAACTGGTCTTGGTGTCCGACGATGAATATAAACTCAATGCGGTGAACGATATTATCAAGACCAAGTGTGTGAAGCGCGGGGTCTCGCTGAAGGCGTTTGCCTATGGGAATATAGAGCCGGCGCTGAGCGGGACGGTGCGCCAGGTGGCGAAGATTCAAAGCGGGATCGCGGCGGACAAGGCGAAAGAGGTGACGAAGGCCATCAAGGAGTCCAAGCTGAAAGTGCAGGCGCAAATTCAAAGTGAACAGGTGCGTGTGCTGAGCAAGAGCAAGGATGATCTCCAGGCGGCTATGGCGTTTCTCAGGGGCAAAGATTTTGGGATTGATCTGCAGTTCACCAACTACCGCTAATCCAGGATGCTGAAACAGGTCCCCAACTTCGTTCTCGGATCGAAATAATCCTCAACGTACCCAGAGGGTACGCCTCCGGTTATTTCTCTCCTGCGGCCTCGTTGGGTGACCTGTTTGAGCATCCTGTGGGATTTTGTCTTGTGCATGCTAGAATTCTTATCCTCGTTTTTCTCCTGCTAGCTTCCCTCTTTGGCTGTAATCGCGGCGATCCCATTGTTGTTATCCAGCTCAATCCGAAGAATCCTGACATCATCTACGTCGCGACAAACGACTATATCTATAAGACGCGAGATGGGGGCCAGACCTGGACCAATCTGTCACATGGGATGAGCCACTCGCGCGTGATTTCGATGGCGATCGATCCGGTATATCCGGCCACGGTGTATGTGGGTACGAAGGGTGATGCTGTCTTTAAGAGTCACGATGGCGGGCAGCACTGGGTTTCGATGCGTTCGGGGTTAGACGATGCAACGATCTCGTCGGTGGTGAATCAATTCGTCTTCGATCCGACAGACAGCAACCATATCTTTCTTGCTACAACGATGGGTGTCTCCGAGACGAAAGACGGCGGCGAGCATTGGGTGAAGAAAATGGAAGGGATGAAGGAAGTGCTGATGGTGGTCGCGCTGGGTATGGATCCGACGAGGCCGGCGATTATATATGCGGGCACGAGCGGCGGAGTATACAAAACGATCGACGAGGCCACCCATTGGGAGAAGGTGAACAACGGCCTCGTGTCGCCCGACATTATTAAGTCGTCGCGGGCACTCAGCGTGACGTCGGTGCTGGTCGACCCGTTTGAGCCGGAAACGGTGTACGCATCCACACTGTCCGGACTCTATAAGACGACGGATGGCGGGAAGGTCTGGGTGCGGATCGGGCAATCGCTCCAAGATCAGATGTTGTTTTCGATGATTTTGGATCGGACGAAGAAGGGCGTCATTTATCTGGGCGGTCGGGAAGGCGTCCATCGGAGCGAAGATGGCGGGGCGACGTGGAGCACGCTGAATTCTGGCCTTGCAACGCTTAACATCCGATCACTCGTGCAGAGTCCGACCGATCCGGAAGTGTTCTATGTAGGGACAAACGGGAGTGGCTTATATAGGAGTAAAAATCGAGGAGAGACCTGGGAATCGGTACCGACTGCGCTTTCAAAGCAGTGAGGGAGATTACTGCCGCGGGGCGGTGCCTCGTTCTTGGATGGTCGAACCGACAGAGGACGACCCGAACGACGAGCCAACGCCAGACTCTCCAAGGCTCGAGCCAACGCTAGAGCCGCCGAAGCTCGATCCCACCGTCGAGTCCGATAGACTTGATCCTACTGTCGAAGGTTGCAGTGAAGAGCCGACTGCCGAAGACGATTCGTTGTTGAAGGTGGACTGGCCGATTGAAGGGCCCGCACGGCCTGTGGCTCCGATCCCAAACCCTGCGGGGCCTGAGCTGCCGATGTCATGGCTATTTTTCGATGAGGCCCCTATGTCTTGGCCGGTCACGCCTTCCGCTCCGATGGTGTTGCCGGTCTTTGGAGTTTTTCCGATATTCGGTCCTGCGGCCGGTGTTGCGCCAATATTGGCACCTGTCCGTGGGCCTATCGAGAGCTTCGGCGCGCGGATATCTTTCTCAATCGACTCTTCCATATCACGAATCGCATTTGCCTCCCGACCTGAGTTCTCAAAACTCCCTGAGTCACGAGCCTTGGTCGAGGTGCTGATGCGTTCGAGCGTCGCACGCAGCTTCTTCAGATCAGCGCGGGCTTTGGCGACAGTCGGGATCATCTCGCGGAGCATGATGCCGCGCGAAGCCATAGAGTGATTTGACATATTGGTTTGGGTGGATTTGAGGAGATCTCCGACCTCGTCCGCCATTTCTTCGACCTGTTGAAGTTCTGAAAGGTCGGTTTTGCAGCAATCGAGGAAGTTACGATACTTGTCCAGGAAAGACGATACGTCACTCTGCAGATTTTCGACCTTGAAGTCTCGTAGCGGTTTGTCCTCCGCGGGTATTCTCGCCTCTTCTTCTACTGTCTTGACATTTTCCTTGTCAGCAATCGGTACGCATCCTGGCCCTTGCTTTGCCGAATACTGCCGATCAGACTTCTGATCGGGGCACCAATAGAGAGATGATGCCGCTGACGCCGCGGTGGCTGTTATTCCGTTGAACGTGAAGGCGCCCCCTCCGATCACAACAATAATCAGGCGGAGTGCTTTCGCGGTGATGAATGATCGCATGAAACCATTCTCAGTCCGACTCGAATTCTTGTCAATGAAACACTCAACTTCGTGATCTTGACGGATTATTCAGCGGCCATGAGCCCATGGCTATGCCCCTGCCGATTTCTCACCGGACATATATTCACGTGGCGATTAAGGGGGATGGTGGGGCTCACTGTGTTCCCAAGAGGTGATGTAGCTTCACTAGCGATGGCCTGGCGGAGCGAATAGCACACAGCCAACAGCTTGGCTGTGTGCCGTTACCATCGTGCATGGTGCACTCCAGTGAGCCTAGACAAGATGAGCGAAATCCCGACACCCCACGATTTCCCCACAGCCTTCCACATGGCGCACATGTTTCCTCCGTCGAAGACCACAGACTTTCAGACTTCATAAGTCCATGTATTTCCTGTTGACAAGTCTTTTTTGCGGTGTATACTGCCTGCGCTGGTGGGAGAAAGTGGGTGGATCTGGCCGTAAATAATTTATGGAGGTTCCTCTGCATATTCCAGTTATGGCAGAGGAAGTCCTATTTTGGCTCGTTCGAGAGGATGCTCGAATCTATCTTGACTGCACAGTGGGATACAGTGGGCATGCTGAAAAAATTCTTGAGGCAACACAGGGTTCTGACAGTAGGCTTATCGGGCTTGATCGCGATGCGGTGGCCATAGCAGCTAGTCGAGACAGGCTTGCCCGGTTCGGCGACCGCGTGGTCCTTCTGCATGGTCACTTTGTAGATCTGAAGCAGCACCTTGCTGGCAGGGGTATTGGGCAGGTCGATGGAATCTTGTTTGATCTTGGAGTCTCGTCCGCGCAGTTGGATGAGCCTACTCGAGGGTTCAGCTTTCAGGGGGATAGTCCGTTGGACATGCGTATGGATCAATCGATGAGCGGGACTGCCGCCGACCTGATCAATCGATGGCCGGAGGCACAGTTGGCCGACACGATTTTTCAGTTCGGCGAAGAACGGTTTTCTCGGAGGATTGCTCGCGCCATTGTTCATGCGCGTGAACGCCGTCCGTTGGCAACGACGAAAGAGTTAGTCTCAGTAATTGAAGGGGCCGTTCCGGCAAGTTATCGGCATGGCCGTATCCACTGTGCCACGAGAACGTTCCAAGCCTTTCGCATTGCAGTGAATCAAGAGCTCGACTGTCTCGAACCGGCCTTGCGCGATGCGGTAGATGCGCTGTCTCCCGGCGGCCGTCTCTGTGTGATTTCATTCCATTCGCTCGAAGATCGGATTGTCAAACACACGTTTCGAGCGCTCTCCGGCAAGAACAATCCTGCACTGCTGGTGCTTACCAAGAAGCCGCAGGTCCCCACCAGGGAGGAGTCGGACCGGAATCCTCGATCCCGCAGCGCCAAGTTGCGGGCTGCTCAACGGGTATCCAGGGAGGGTCAATTATGAAGGCACTGACGATTGTGGCCGGCGTGATGTTGGTCTTCGTCTTTGTGTGGGAACGTGTCGATGTCGTCCGGTTGGGTTATCAGATCGAGCGACTGAAGACCCAGAAAGTATTGCTGGAGCGGGAGCGGGATCAATTGCAAGTCAAATTTTCCGCGCTGACGGCTCCGGAGCGAATCGCGAAGGTGGCGACTGAAAAATTCGGGCTCGTTCCGCCGCTGCAGGGCCAAGTGCTGATGGTGCGTGCGCCGGAAGAGGTTCCAAGTCCGCCGCTCCCGTCCGTGGAGCAAGTCCGTCTGGCGAGACATATCTCAGGCGGGAGGGTAGGCGAGTGACTGCCGGCCCTTCTCGCGGTCGCCGCTACGTGATGCTGCTTCTACTCCTCTGTGGGTTCGGCATCATTCTGTTTCGGCTGGTTACGCTTCAAGTGCTTCAAGCTGCAGAACTCACGGCTCGAGCTGATCGGCAACATCAAAAGACTGTGTCCTTCGAAGGGGCCAGAGGCATGGTGTCTGATCGCCACGGCAAAGTGCTTGCGATGAATGTGGAGGTGCCGTCCGTGTTCGGCGTACCGACGTCGTTGGAGAGTCCGTCGACGGTCGCCCGGACTCTTTCGCCGGTGCTCAATGTTCGAAGCGCTGAGCTTGAGAGAAAGCTCCGGCAAGACAAGAGCTTCGTGTGGTTGGCGCGAAAGGTCGAGCCTGAGCAAGGTCGCCGGCTGGAGCAATTGTCCTTGGATGGCATCGGTGTGGTGATGGAGGGAAGGCGGTTTTATCCCAAAGGTCCGTTGCTGGCTCATGTCCTCGGATTTTCCGGGATGGACGGCCAAGGGCTTGAGGGGCTCGAGCGCCGGTACGATTCGCATCTGCATGGAGAAAAACGCGTCACTGTGTTGCAGCGCGATGCATTAGGTCGAACGGTTTTTCCTAAAGGTTTGGCGGAACAAGTGCCTACGCCCGGACATTCTTTGACGCTGACCGTGGATGAGGTCATCCAATACATTGCAGAAAAAGAACTTGAGGAGGCTGTTACTCATTCCCGCGCCAAGTCCGGGACTGTCATCGTCATGGAGCCACGCTCCGGAGCGATTCTTGCGCTCGCCATCAGCCCAAGATTCGATCCGAACGTTGTCGCTGCGTTGACACCCGATCGGTGGCGCAATCGCGCACTCACAGATACGTACGAGCCCGGGTCAACCATGAAAATAGTGGTTGCGGCCGCGGCACTTGAAGAAAAAGTGATGACGCCAGACTCTTTGGTCTTCGGTGAAAACGGCCGCATGGTGATTGCAAATACAACTATTCACGATCATGAAAAACAGGGATGGATGACGTTCTCTGAAGTGATCCAAAAATCCAGCAACATCGGCACTGCCAAAGCCGGAATGGCTCTGGGAGAGCAGCGGCTCTATCGCTACCTCCAAGCATTTGGATTCGGTCAACGCACTGAGATCGACTTGCCGGGTGAAGTAAGCGGACTTTTGAAGGGCCCAAAAGACTGGGGCCGCCGGTCACTGGCATCCATTTCGATGGGGCAGGAAGTCGGGGTGACACCTCTCCAGATGGTGGCGGCGGTGGCGACCCTCGCCAATGGGGGAGTGATGATGAAGCCCTATGTGGTGTCCGAGGTTCGGGATGAGAAAGGCCGCTTGCTCAAAGAAGTTCTCCCGCAAGTAAAGCGGCGTGTCGTGTCACCGGACACGGCCAGGATGATGACGACGATGTTGGAAGGCGTCGTGACGAATGGGACCGGGGCGAAGGGGGCTATTCCTGGATTTCGCGTGGCAGGTAAAACCGGGACCGCGCAAAAGATCGATCCGCGAACCGGCGCCTATTCCTCCACGCAGTTCGTCGGATCATTTGTCGGGTTTGTGCCGGCAGAAGCTCCGCGGTTGGCGATGATCGTGATTCTTGATGAACCCCAGGGCGAAGCTTGGGGTGGGACCGTGGCAGCACCCGTCTTTAGTCGGGTTGGGGAACAGGTGCTTAACTATCTCGGCGTGTCCAGGGAAGACACTGTGAAAATCGCACTGGCGATGAAGGACAACTAGGAGACCATGGCCCGCGCACCCATCACCATCAAGCAGTTGCTCACGGCGCTCCGTGGACAGGTCGAGGTGTTGGAGCAGCGAGGCGATACGAATCGTCTCGTGCATGCAATTACCGATGATTCGCGGGCTGTGACGGACGGGAGCCTTTTTGTTGCCGTCAAGGGTGAGCGTGTCGATGGTCATGGATTTGTCGCGCAGGCCATCAAGGCAAGAGCCGTTGCGGTGGTTGCGCAAGCGCCTGTGCCTTCAGAGACGTTACCCTTCGTGCTGGTGGCTGATTCGCGCAAGGCGCTCGGTCTTCTCGGCAGCCGGTTTTACGGAGACCCATCCGCTAGTCTGAAAATGATTGGTGTAACGGGCACGAATGGGAAGACGACAACGACGTATCTCTGCAAAGCGTTACTGGAAGGGATTGGCCAACGGGTGGGGTTGATCGGCACGGTGGGGCACCAGATCGGCCAGGAGACACTTCCGGCTTCTCACACGACGCCAGGTGCGCTCGACCTTCAAGAACTCTTGGCAAAGATGGTCGAAAGCAGACTTACCGCCGCAGTGATGGAAGTGTCGTCCCATGCCCTCGCATTAGACCGGACCCTGGGCTGCGAGTATGACATGGCGGTCTTCACGAACCTCACGCAGGATCATCTCGATTTTCATCGCACGATGGATGAGTACTTTGCGGCGAAGTTGCGTCTATTTACCGGATTGGCCGGGGGGAAGAAGGCTGGGAAACGCGCCTTCGTCAATATAGACGATCCACGTGGGGCTGCGGTTCTGGCAGCCTGTCCTGTGCCGGTCTGGAGGTATGCCATTCAGAACCAGGCCGATCTCAGGGCAGAACGAGTGCGTCTATCGCTTGCCGGGACCACCTTCTCTGCGGCGACTCCCGCAGGCACGTTTACCGTCGAGAGTCGATTGGTCGGGGAGCACAACGTCTACAACTTGCTGGGGGCGATTGGGGTGGCACTACAGGAAGGCGCCACACCCGATCAGATCTGCGAAGCAACCGCCCATATCACCAATGTTCCGGGTCGCTTCGAGAGGGTCTCTTCCGGACAAGATTTTACAGTCGTCGTCGATTATGCCCATACAGAAGATGCACTCCTCAGATTGCTGACGGCAGCACAAACGTTGAAGGCCGGGCGGATCATTACCGTCTTCGGCTGTGGAGGTGACCGGGATCGGGGGAAGCGGCCCAAGATGGGTCGCACCGCCGTGGAGTACAGCGACGTGGTGGTCTTGACTTCTGATAATCCTCGAACCGAGGACCCGATGGCCATTCTCCGCGAGGTAGAAGTCGGCGTGCGCGATGCGCTAGCGCGACGAGGCCATGTGCAGTATCACTTGGTACCGGACCGGCGTGAGGCGATCAGCGCCGCCATCCGCGAGGCGCACGGCGGCGATATGGTGCTCATTGCCGGTAAGGGCCATGAAGACTATCAGATCATCGGAACCAAGAAGTTTCATTTTGACGATCGTGAGGTGGCTCGCGAAGCGATTCAGCAATTGCGGGATTGCGCGTGAAAGGCCAAGCCACGGTCGGGATCGCACAGGATGAGGAATCGATGGGACTCTTTACGGTCGAGGAAATACGAGAAGTCATCAGCGTGAAGGTCCTCGCGGGGCAGGACTCCTTATCGGGGAAACACCTGATCAGACAGATCAGTACAGATTCCCGGTCGGTTCGGCGCGGCGATTTATTTGTAGCGCTCAGGGGCGAACACTACGACGGTCATGAGTTTGTGCCTGCCGTCCTCGCTCAGGGCGCAGCCGGAGCCATCGTTCACGATCAATACCGCCTTCCTCCAAGCTCTGCAGCAGTACGCCGGGTCGACAGCCGACCTCTGCCCTTTCTTTTCGGCGTGCGCGATCCCCTGTTTGCCTACCAACAATTGGCGACCCATCACCGCAGCCGGTTCCATATCCCTATCGTGGCGGTGACCGGGAGCAACGGCAAAACGACGACGAAAGACATGGTGGCGGCTGTGCTGGCCCAGCGGTGGCCGGTGTTGAAGACTGAGGGAAATTTCAACAATCGGATCGGCGTGCCGGCTACCCTTTTTCGGCTCACGACTCGCCATCATGCGGCCGTCATTGAGATGGGGGTGGATCAGCAGGGGCAGACGACCAGACTCTGTGAGATTGTGAAGCCTACGGTCGGGTTGATTACCAATATTGGCCCCGATCATCTCGAATTCTTCGGAAGCATGGAAGGGTCGGCACAGGCCAAGGCCGAATTGTTGGACATGCTTCCGACCGATGGCACGGCGATTCTCAACGCCGACGATCACTACTTTGACTACCTCGCTGCGCGTGCACGATGCCGTGTTATATCGTTCGGTTTTTCCGAGATGGCTGATGTCCGAGCGAGCGGGGTCACGTCCGATGTCCGCCAGGGAACGACCTTTCGCTTGCACCTTCCCGGAAGGAGCCGCCCCACCACTATTCGAATCAAGGTCCATGGGACCCACAACGTCACCAACGCGCTCGCCGCGGCGGCGGCGGGTGCTGCATTGAGCTTGTCCGGTTCGATGATCGCCCAAGGACTAGGCCGTTTCCGTCCTGCTGCGATGCGGTCGCAGGTCGTGACCCATCATGGCGTCCATATCATCAACGATTGCTACAACGCCAACCCTGCTTCGATGAGAGCGGCGCTCCAATTGCTGGCCGAGTGGAGTCCCGCACGCGAACGGATTGCCGTGTTGGGAGACATGTTGGAACTTGGTCCTGAGACCAAGCAGATGCACCGAGACGTCGGACAGTTTCTCGCCACGCAGGGGCTGTCGCGGTTGCTTGTCTGCGGGACGCTGGGTCGGGATATTGCGGAGGGGGCCCGGAGGGGCGGTATGGCCGGTTCGCAGATCGACGAAGTCGTCGATGCAGCCGCCGCGGCCGATCACCTCAAGAAGATCGTACGGCAAGGTGATGTCGTGTTGGTGAAAGCCTCCCGCGGTTTGAAAATGGAGCAGGTTGTACAGGTTCTCACGGGGATGAGGGCAGTCATCAAACGGGCCTCGTAAGGAGCGGAGCCAATTCCACGCAAAAGTCGGCCGGGCGGACAGGCTCATTCTTAAGGTAAAGGCGGCATGCTCTACAACTGGCTATACCCGTTTCATACGGATTATTCGTTTCTGAACGTCTTCCGGTATTTGAGTTTCCGGATTATCTATGCGGCGGTGACAGCGTTCTTGATCGCCTTTGTGCTGGCCCCACAGGTGATCAAGAAGTTGCAAAGCATGAAGCTGGGTCAGCAGATTCGCGACGATGGTCCTAAGAGTCATATGGCGAAGAGTGGTACACCTACCATGGGCGGGATTCTCATTCTGTTCGCCGTGGTCCTTTCGACGCTTCTCTGGGCAGACATTGCGAAGCCGTATGTCTGGCTTGTGCTCACCGCCATCCTGGGGTTCGGAGCGATCGGATTTGCCGATGACTATCTCAAGTTCATCAAGGCTCAATCGAAGGGATTGTCGCCGTGGCAGAAATTTACGGCGCAAGTGGCTCTGGCCTTGGCGATTGCGTTGGTTCTCTACTTCCTACCCGGCTATTCGACCAAACTCAGTATCCCATTTTTCAAGAATTTCGTTCCGGATCTCGGCTGGTTCTACGTTGTCTTTGCCGTAGTGGTAATTGTCGGGAGTTCCAATGCTGTCAATTTGACCGATGGCCTCGATGGATTGGCGATCGGACCGGTCATGATCACGGCCTTGGCCTATACCATCGTGGCTTATGTCGCCGGTCATCGACTCATGTCGGACTATCTGCTCATTCAGCACATAGAAGGCGCGGGTGAACTTGCGGTGTTCACCGCCGCCATCCTGGGAGCGAGTCTAGGGTTTCTGTGGTTCAACACCTATCCGGCTTCCGTGTTTATGGGAGATGTAGGATCACTTCCGCTGGGAGCTGCGCTGGGCACGGTTGCGGTAATCAGCAAGCACGAGTTGCTGCTCCTGATGGTCGGTGGGGTGTTTGTGATTGAAGCGGTCTCGGTCATTTTTCAGGTGATCTCATTCAAGTCGCGCGGGAAACGTATTTTTCTCATGGCGCCCATCCATCATCACTTTGAGATGAAAGGGTGGGAGGAGCCGAAGGTCGTCGTGCGCTTGTGGATCATCGCCATCCTGCTGGCGTTATTGAGTCTGAGTACCTTAAAGCTTCGGTGATGACATGGTGGGAGCAGCATCTGTGGAACTTGCGGGCGCGCGCGTTACGGTATTGGGACTTGCCAGGAGCGGTGTGGCAGCTTGCCGGCTGCTTCAGGCAGCGGGAGCACGTGTCACGGTAGCCGATCGAAAGGAATCAGAGGAGTTGGCATCGGTCCTCGGCGCCATCGACCGCGATCACGTCGGTGTGAGCGTCGGGGCGCGTTACGAATCGTCGCTCGATGAAGCGGACCTGGTGGTCATCAGCCCCGGAATACCTTATCGGCTGGGCCCGCTCGAAGCGGTGCGTCGGCGTGGCGTGAAGGTGATCAGTGAATTGGAGTTGGCCTCGCAGTTCATCCGAAGCCCGCTCCTTGCTATTACCGGTACCAATGGCAAGAGCACAACTGTGACTTTGATCGGAAAGTTTCTCACAGAAGGCGGTCAGCGGGCATTTGTCGGCGGTAATTTGGGCATTGCCTTGAGCGAAGCGGTGGTGGAAGACCTTCGCGCCAGCCAGTCAGGGAAGTCGAGCCCGTACGACTATCTCGTCGTGGAGGTCTCCAGTTTTCAGCTTGAAACAATTGACCGGTTCCACCCCTGGATCGCTGCCTTGCTCAACGTGACAGTTGATCACCAGGACCGTTATGAGTCGTTGGATGAATACGTCATGGCGAAACAACGGATCTTCGAGAATCAAACCGCGTCTGATTTCGCGCTGTTCAACCTGGACGATGATCGTGTGGCCGGGCTGCGACATCGCGTCCGTGCGAAGCGCCTTGGGTTTGCGACCGCGTCGACGATCGGCGCTGATTTGTCGGGGGGGACCTACCTCGAAGGAGACCGGATCGTGACGACGGTTACCGGCGTACGGCAAGAGATTTGTTGCCGAAGCGAGATCCGCATCATCGGCAACCACAACGTGGGCAATGTCATGGCGGCCGCGACCTATGCCGTGCTGTGCGGATGTCCTCTCGACGCGATTCGTCGCGTGCTCGCGACCTTTCCCGGGCTCGAACATGCCCTAGAGATCGTCCGCGAGCGTCGAGGGGTTCGGTTTGTGAATGATTCGAAGGGTACGAATGTCGATGCCACGCTCAAAGCGCTGGAGAGCATCGATACACCGATTTGGCTCATTGCCGGTGGACGAGATAAGGGTGGCGATTTTTCGCGACTTGCCCAGGCGGTCAGCCGGCGGGTCACGCACGTGATTCTGATCGGAGAAGCGGCGCCTCTGTTGCGACAGGCTTGGGAGGGTATCGCCACGATGACTGAGGCGGCCACCTTGCGGGATGCTGTGGATCTTGCGGCACAGGGGGCATCGCCGGGTGAGGTCGTATTGTTGTCCCCGGCCTGTGCCAGCTTCGACATGTTTGCGGACTATCAAGACCGTGGTCGTCAATTCAAGGCATTGGTCCATGCCTTACCGGCGTGAAGTGCAAGGCAAGGGAGGGGCAGCTCTGAGCAATGGCGCATCGATCAGAGGGGACTCTGGCGCTTCCATGGTCCCAAACCAATCAGCGATCGGGCAAGCAGCGGGTGGCGGCAGACCATACGCTGCTGGCGATCACCATGATCCTGGCGGTGGTAGGACTTGTCATGGTGTTCAGCGCGAGTGCCGTTGTGGCAGGCAACCGGTTCCAGGATCCAGGATTTTTTCTGAAGCGACAAGTCGCCTGGCTCGCGTTCGGCCTTCTGTTGATGCAACTCACGTCGCGTATCGATTACACGTTGTGGAAGAAGCTCTCTGTTCCGATGCTGGCATGCATGTTGCTCCTTCTCGTCTTGGTGCTGGTGCCGTCGCTCGGTGTGTCAGCAAAGGGGGCGCGGCGATGGTTGCGGGTGGGGCCTCTGTCGGTTCAACCGGCGGAAATGGTCAAGCTCGTGGCGGTCATCTTCATGGCGGCGTATCTGACCAGAAAAGGAGACAAGATTACACTGTTTCGCGATGGTCTTCTGCCGGCCCTGATCGTGATCGGCCTGCTGAGCGGGCTGGTGCTGCTCGAGCCGGACTTGGGGACGGTCGTGGTACTTGGACTGGTGACGGTCGGGATGTGTTTTCTCGCTGGAGCGCGTATGTCCCATCTCCTGGCCTTAGGCTTTTGCGCAATTCCGATCGTGCTCGTGCTGGTCCTTGGTTCGAGTTATCGGCGCCAACGGCTCATGACGTTTTTGGCTCCATGGAAGGATGCATCGGATGCCGGCTTCCAAATCACGCAATCCTTCTTGGCCTTCGGCAGCGGCGGTCCGTTCGGAGTGGGTTTGGGAGAGGGCAAACAGAAACTCTACTTTCTCCCCGAGGCGCATACAGACTTTGTTCTGGCGCTGGTCGGCGAAGAACTGGGGTTTATCGGGACCGCCATCGTGACCCTGCTATTTGCATTTTTTGTGTGGCGGGGGTTTCAGATCGCCGCACGCGCCCGGGTGCCGTTCGGCCGTTACCTGGGCATGGGCATTACTCTATTGATCGGGGGTCAAGCGCTGGTGAACGCAGCGGTAGTGACGGGGCTTTTGCCGACCAAAGGGCTCACCCTGCCGTTTGTCAGCTACGGAGGGTCGTCGTTGGTGGTCAGTCTGATGGGGGTGGGGATCCTACTGAGTATCTCCCGCGACCGGCATGCCGGTGGGTCCCGAGGTGGACGTGGTGGGTTGGATCACGAATGACGATCGTCATTGCAGCAGGAGGAACTGGTGGCCATCTCTATCCGGCTGTGGACTTGGCGCGAGAATTTCTCCGGCGCGATCCCACGACAACGGTGCTCTTTGTGGGAACCGCTCGCGGGCTTGAATCGAATGTGCTCAACCACGAGGGATTTGACCTGGCCTTGATCAGTGCCAAGCCGGTAATGGGCAAGGGGCTGTGGGGGGTAGTGACCGGCTTGTGCGCGATGCCGGTCAGTTTAGGGCAGTGTCTACGGATACTGAAAGTGAGACGGGCTGATCTGGTGATCGGGGTCGGCGGGTATACGAGTCCCATGATGATTCTCGCTGCCGCATTGAGGGGGGTGGTGCGTGTGATTCTTGAGCCAAATTCAAGTCCCGGCATGGCCAACAAAGCGGTAGGACTGCTCGCGCATCGAGTCTTTCTCGCGTTCGAATCGGCGGCTGACTCGTTCGATCCTTCGAAGGTACGTGTAGTAGGGACACCGATTCGCAAGGCGTTCCTAGAGGGTAGTCACAGGGGCCGAGAGAAGTCGGAGCCGTTCCATCTCTTGGTGTTCGGCGGGAGCCAGGGGGCGAAGGCGGTGAATACGGCGGTGATGGGAGCGTTGTCCGAACTGATGACGCAACTGCCACAGTTTACCGCAACTCATCAGACCGGCGGGTCTGATCATGCGCGGGTGGCTGGGGCCTATCGTCTCGCAGGCATTGAGTCACGAGTCGAAGCCGTGCCATTCCTCTACGATATGCCCGCGGCATTGCGGGAAGCGGATCTGGTCATTGCGAGGGCCGGGGCTATGACAGTGGCCGAGCTCTCAGCCTGTGGAAAGCCGGCTATCCTGATTCCGCTGCCGTCGGCTATCTATGACCACCAGACAAAGAATGCCAAGGTGATGGAGGCGGCAGGTGGCGCCGTGGTGCTCCCGCAATCTACGCTCACGGGACCCGCGTTGGCTCGCACAGTGGTGGGCATTCTTGGGAACCCCCAGCGATTGCAAGAGATGGGGGCGGCCAGTCTGTCGATGAGGCGAATAGATGCGGCCGAGGCGATCGTTCATGAATGTTACCTACTCATGGGGGGCCATCATGATGTCAACCACTCTGTTGGAGCGGCAGGGATCTAATGAGATTGGGCAACGCGGACAGGGTTCACAGTCGCGGTCCCTGGTCGGTGGAGTAAGGCGCGTGTCGATGTTTCGCAAGACGCAACAGATTCACTTGGTCGGAATCGGAGGGTCTGGGATGAGCGGCATCGCCGAGGTGTTGCTCACGATGGGGTACAAAGT
Source organism: Nitrospirota bacterium (assembly GCA_013388555.1). Taxonomy (GTDB): domain Bacteria; phylum Nitrospirota; class Nitrospiria; order Nitrospirales; family Nitrospiraceae; genus Palsa-1315. Next base: position 34,036 of record JACAFD010000056.1, read on the forward strand.
GACTGGTTCGGACCTGCAGGCCTCCGATACGACGCGGAGGTTGGAAGAGCTCGGCGGCCGCATCTTTGTTGGCCATCAGGAGTCCAATGTGGGAGAGGCGCAGGTGGTGGTCATTTCCTCTGCCGTGTCGGCACAGAACCCCGAGGTTGTGGCGGCCAAAGCGAAACAGATTCCCGTGATTCCTCGGGCCGAGATGCTCGCGGAATTGATGCGGCTAAAATTTGGAGTCGCCATTGCCGGTGCGCACGGAAAGACCACGACGACGTCGATGGTGGCCAATGTGCTGGCACAGGGCGGGTTGGATCCGACGATGGTGATCGGAGGTAAAGTGAATGCGCTGGGGAGTCATGCCCGCCTTGGGCGTGGAGAACTCCTCGTGGCGGAAGCCGATGAGAGCGACGGGTCGTTTCTGCGCCTGTCTCCGACTATTGTTGCGGTGACGAATCTCGATCGGGAGCATCTTGATCACTATGGCAGCATGGAGCGCATCAACGAGTGCTTTCTCGAGTTTATCAATAAGGTGCCCTTCTATGGATTAGCCGTGTTGTGTGCCGACGATGATCGGCTCAGGGCGCTCTTCCCGAACATCGTGAAGCGCTATCAAACCTACGGGCTTAGTGAGCGTGAGGGCATTGTGCCGGACTTTTTTGCCACAGAGATCAACTTGAACCAATGGGGCGCCGAGTTTCGTGCACAGTACCGTGGGCGCAATTTAGGCCCGTTCCGTCTGGCGGTACCTGGCCGGCACAATGTTTCCAATGCACTTGTGGCAATCGCGATCGGCATCGAATTGGATGTGCCGGTAGACCTCATCAGAAAAGCGTTGGCAGCCTATAGCGGGGTAGAGCGCCGCTTTCATCTCCGAGGTGAAGCCAATGGGATCATGGTCGTGGACGACTATGGACATCATCCGACTGAAATAAAGGCCACCTTGGCTGCAGCAAAGCAAGGGTGGGGAGACCGGCGGTTGGTGGTGCTATTTCAGCCGCATCGCTATACCAGAACGCGAGACCTGCTGGAGGATTTTGCGAGGGCCTTCGACCAGTCAGACGTCTTGTTCCTGGCGGATATCTATGCGGCTGGAGAGCAGCCGATTCCCGGAGTGTCAGGAGCCAAGCTGGCCGACATTGTTCGTGCAGCCGGCCATCCTTCTGTGACCTTTGTGGAACAAAAAGATCAGTTGGTGGATCAGGTGTTGCCCCATCTGAAACCGGGGGACATCATCATCACATTGGGGGCGGGGGATATTTGGAAGGCAGGGGTTGGGCTGTTGGCTCGATTGAACCCCGTTACGTGATGTCATGAAGCGAGGTGGTCGACGTGTCAGGGCAGTCGCGAACGTTCATACGCAAGTTATGCAAGCAGGCATACGGGCTGCTGTGGCAGGACTCCGGGGGACCGTGTCCTTCCAGGCCCCGTTGCGAAACTACACCTCGTTCAAGATTGGAGGACCGGCGGATGTCTTGGTTGAGCCGGCTGATATTGAGGAGGTCTGTCTGGTGGTCCAGCAGGCGCGCGCCCGCAAGGTTCCGTTCTTCGTTCTGGGCGGGACGAATCTGCTCGTCCGGGATGGGGGAATCCGCGGCATTGTGATCAGCTTAGCGAGGTTGCGAGGGATCAAAGAAGAACCGGGGTCCGTTCTCTATGCCGAAGGGGGAGTCGGAATGCCGACGGTGATCGGCTATGCCATCCGCCACTCCCTGACGGGACTGGAATGGGCGGCGGGAATTCCAGGAACTGTGGCCGGCGGTGTGGTGATGAACGCCGGTACGAAGCTCGGAGAAATGAAGGATTCGGTCAAGGCTGTTCGCATGGTGAATATGAAAGGCCAAATCGTAGATCTGGAGGCAGCCCGGGTGAGGTTCGAATATCGACGAGCCTTGCTGCCCCGCGGCATCGTCGTGGGGGCCTGGCTTCAATTGAAGCCAGGGGTCCGATCGGAAATTGAGCGAATGGTCAAGGACTACCTCCGCTATCGACGGGATACGCAACCACTCGCGCTGCCGAGCGCCGGTTGTGTATTTAAGAACCCGCCAGGCGACTCCGCGGGCCGATTGATCGAGGTAGCCGGCCTCAAGGGGGCACGCGTCGGCGATGCAGAAGTTTCAATGAAACATGGCAACTTCATCGTGAATCGGGGACACGCGTGCGCGGCGGACGTGGTGGCGCTGATTGGGAAGGTCCGCAGCTCTATTCGTCGTCGAACCGGGGTGCGGTTAGGTCTTGAACTAAAAATCGTAGGGAAGGCCTAGCGGTATGAGCGAGCCTTGTTCGACAGAGCGATCCCTTCTGACCCGAGCCCGGATCGGGGTCTTGATGGGTGGGCAATCGGCCGAGCGCGATGTGTCGCTCCGGACAGGGGGCGCGGTGCTTCGGTCGCTGGTCCGTCGTGGCTACAACGCAGTGGCGATCGATGTCGGGCCGACGCTTTTTCAGGATTTGCAGGACCAGAAGATCGAATTGGCGTTTCTCGCGTTACACGGACCAGGCGGTGAAGATGGCACGATTCAAGGATTCCTTGAGACCCTGGGAATTCCCTATACAGGATCCGGTATCCAAGCCAGTGCGATCGGCATGCATAAAGTTACCACGAAAATGCTCTTGATCTCGGCGGGCATTCCTGTGCCCGCGGGCACGGTTGTGAAGCGCGGGACCAAAGTCTCACAGGCTACCGTGATGCGGGCGGCGAAATTGCGCTTGCCCGTCGTCGTGAAACCTGCATCGCAGGGGTCCACGATCGGCGTCACCATCGTGCGGAAGCCGGCACAATGGCGTGACGCCTTGGCCCTGGCCCATCGCTACGATGTGGATGCGATGGTCGAGGCCTATATCCCGGGGCATGAAGTCACGGTGCCGATTATTGAGGGGCGTCATACTTCTCCATTAGCACTCCCAGCCGTGGAAGTTATCGCTCCGGGAGGCTTTTACGATTTTGCAGCGAAGTATGAGTCAGGGAAAACTCAGTATCTCTGTCCTGCGCCATTGACTGCGGGGGTGACTCGGCAGATTCGGGCCTTGGCCCTGCGCACCTATGAGGTGCTGGGCTGTGAAGGTGCAGCCCGGGTCGATTTTCGTATCACCCCGCGCGGCCGCCCTGTTGTGCTGGAGATTAATACGGTGCCGGGCATGACTGAAACGAGTTTGTTGCCGATGGCGGCGGCACAGGCCGAGATTGACTATGATGAACTGACAGAACGGATTCTCGAGTCCGCACTCGCTCGCGCAGCCCGCTTCGATCGTTCGTCAGGCGGAGGGAGCATGCGATGAAGTTGTTGTTCCGGAGGCGAGCGGTGAGAGAAGTCGGCCCTCGGCTGAACCAATGGAAGGGCGCGCGTGCCAGTCAGGTTTCGGATCTGCGGCAACAGGTGCGTTGGAAGAGACTCGTCTCGCAGGGGCGCTGTGCGTTGCGCGTGGGGCGATGGATCGTCGGTCTCGCGGCATTGGTTTGGTCTTTGACCATCGTCACGCAGGAGATGGGGCCGGTTGTTCAGAGCTGGCTGGAAATCCGGGAGGTAGAGGTGAAGGGTATTCACCGCGTGACAAAAGGGGAAGTATTGGAGCGGCTGGTCTTGAAGCCCGGTATGGGGCTTCATCAAGTCAGCACATCGTTTCTAGCTGAGCGAGTGCGAACGCATGCCTGGATCAAAGAGGCGACGGTCGAACGCAGGCCGCCGCATCTCCTGTATGTCACCATAGTAGAGCGTACACCTGCTGTCATCGTTCGGAGCGGTGCGGACCATTGGTTGAGCGATGAGAGCGGATACCTTCTTGCTAAATTTGGCAGGCAGGATGACCGGACGCTCCCGTTATTGACCGGGTTGGATCTCCAGTCTCTCCAGCGTGGGGAGGCAGGGGCCCGCAATGCAGTTCAGTCCGGGGTCGTGCTGGCGAAGCTCATCGCCAATACCTTCGACGGGCGGGTTGAAATTGACCTCACGAATTCCTCGAATGTGCTGGCGTCAGCCAATGGGGTGAGGTTTCAGTTCGGTGACGATTCCTTGGTTGGCCAATGGGACCGGTTCAGAAAAGTGAAGCCATCATTCAAAGCTGCCGCGCTCGATGGCCGGAAACGTGAAGTGAGCGAGATCGATCTGCGTTATGACAATCGCGTCATTGTGCGGGAAGGGGTGTGAGAGCTGTGCCGAAGCGTGATCACATTCTCGTGGGGTTGGATATCGGGACCACGAAGATTTGCGCCATAGTTTCAGAAATCACCGATGGAGGGGCGCTCAGCATCATCGGGGTCGGATCCAGCCCGTCGCGAGGGCTTCGAAAAGGCGTTGTGGTCGATATCGAGAGTACCGTGGAATCCATCAAGAAGGCAGTCGAGGAAGCAGAGCTGATGGCGGCGGTCCAGATCAATTCTGTCTATACCGGCATCGCCGGCAGCCATATCTCTGCGGAGAATTGTAAGGGGGTCGTGGCGCTCAAAAAGGCAGAAGTCACGCGTGAAGATATCCACCGTGCGATCGAGAGCGCGAGGACTCTGGCGGTCATCCCCCATGAACGACGGATTCTTCACGTGCTGCCCCGTGAATTCATGGTGGACGGGCAGGAGGGGGTTCGGGAGCCGCTGGGTCTGTCCGGAAACCGTCTCGAAGTCAACGTGCATGTGATCACCGGCGCCGTGACGTCAGCGCAGAATATCATCAAGTGCGTGAACCGCGCGGGGCTCGATGTCGTGGATATGGTCCTGCAGCCGCTGGCTTCCAGTGAGGCTGTCCTCAGCCTGGAGGAGCGTGACTTGGGAGTCGTCATGGTTGATCTCGGGGGTGGAACGACGGACCTTGCGATTTTCCTCGACGGGAGTATCAGGCACTCGGCTGTCTTGCCGATTGGTGGGCAGAACCTTACGAAGGATCTCGCTATCGGGTTGCTGACCTCTCAGACCGAAGCCGAAAAGATCAAGTTGCAGCGCGGAATCGCCCGAACAGGATTGGTGCAGGGCCATGAAACGGTGGAGGTCCCGTCTGTCGGGGACCGTCCGGCACGCACGTTTTCTCGTCGTGACATTGCTGAGATTCTTGAGCCGCGTGTCGAAGAGATATTCGAGCTGGTGCGTCGGGAAATCACGCGCGCCGGCTACGAGGGCATGTTGGGGGCGGGGGTGGTGGTTACAGGCGGAACGTCGTTGTTGGAAGGGATGCCTGATGCGGCTGAGCAGGTCTTGAATCTTCCGGCACGCCGCGGTGCGCCCAGTGGGATCGGAGGGCTTCGCGACATCGTCAGTAATCCCATGCATGCCACAGGTGTCGGTCTGCTGCTCCACGCCCGGCACCATGCTGAGGAGATGGCGACGGCTGGTCTGCGGAGCGGACGGCCCATGTATAAAGTCTTCGATCGTATGAAGTCGTGGATGTTCGAGTTCTTTTAACCACTCTGCGAGGCGGATGGCCGTGACGCGGATTCTATCAAGGGAGGTGTCTTGATGTTTTCATTCGAAGAGGATGTCGTGTCCCCTGTGCGGATCAAAGTGATCGGTGTCGGAGGCGCCGGGTGCAACGCACTGAACACCATGATCATGTCCGGATTGGCGCGGGTCGATTTTATTGCCGCGAATACTGATCTGCAAGCGTTGGATCGGTCGCAGGCGTCGTATAAAGTTCAACTGGGGCCTGAGAGGACCAGGGGGCTCGGCGCTGGGGCAAAGCCGGAAGTCGGGAAAGACTCTGCGCTAGAAAGCAAAGATCAGATTCGGGAATGTCTTGAGGGTGCAGACATGGTGTTTGTGACTGCGGGGATGGGCGGTGGGACTGGGACTGGTGCCGCGCCGATCGTGGCGAGCATCGCACGCGAACTCGGTATCTTGACGGTCGGGGTCGTGACGAAGCCTTTTTCATACGAAGGTCATCGCCGGATGATTCATGCGGATGAAGGGATTCGTGATCTCCGTCGCCATGTGGATACCTTGCTCGTAATTCCAAATCAGCGGTTGCTCGGCATCGTCGACAAAGCGACACCGTTGCTCGAAGCCTTCAAGGTGGCCGATGATGTCCTCCGACAGGCCATTCAAGGGATTGCGGATGTGATTACGACCACAGGCCATGTGAACGTGGATTTCGCTGATGTCCGCACCGTGATGTCGCATACGGGTCGCGCCGTGATGGGCATGGGGGTGGCGTGCGGGACGAATCGGGCGATCGAAGCGGCGCAAAAGGCGATATGCAGTCCGTTGTTGGAGGAAGGTAGTGTGGAGGGTGCGCGCGGTGTGTTGCTGAATATTACCGGTGGTCCCAACATGTCGCTGCATGAGATCGAGGAAGCGGCCACGATTGTCCAACAGACAGCCGATCCTGAAGCCAATATCATTGTCGGACAGGTGATCAACCCAGATATGGGCGATGACCTGGTCGTGACGGTAATTGCCACAGGATTTGAACCGAAGGAGCAATCTTCTCAGATTCCCGTGGCTGCGGCTCGGGCTTCCCGTGCCGGGCAACAGACGATGAACGGCGCTGGACAGACAATGGGAGAACGATCGTACGGGGAACGACCCCTCAAAGATCTCGACCGTCCAACCTTCCTGAGGCGGATGGGGGATGCAAGAGAGTCGATGGAGCGCACTGCGGCGGTTGTTGATGATGAGTGGGATGTGCCCACGTTCCTACGCAAGCAGGCAGACTGAGCCGCTAGGACTGTAGGCGTAAGTCATTCCGGTGAGGCAAGGTCATGGGTACAGCGGTGATCACAGTTCCTGCTTTCTCCTCTGCGCGCGACGGTGTCCGACATTTCTTCGGCACGCGCAGCCATGCGGACTCTCTGGCGCTTGATATAGGAGTACCCGTTCGTCGGTCTAGAGTGCAGGGGAGTGGCTGGCTCCTGTCCGTCAAACAGGTACATGGCACTGATGCCTTGGTGGTGGATCGTCCGCTCACTGAATCGGATCAGTTCCTCGGCGGGTGGGACGCCTTGGTGACCGATCAACCCGGCGTGACGGTGGCGGTGCGTACGGCGGATTGTGTCCCTGTGCTCGTGCATGACTCGCGGCGGCGTGTTGTAGCGGCGATTCATGCCGGGTGGAGGGGCGCAGTTGCAGGGGTCGTTTTGAGGACGATCACCCTGATGGCAACCAGATTTGGGTCGACGCAGTCTGATCTACGGGTCAGTATTGGCCCCTCGGCCGGTCCCTGCTGCTATGAAGTAGACGCTCCGGTGCTCGACCAGCTTCGAAAGGGATTGCCTGAGTGGCAGTCGGTCGTACGGGGCTATCGAGGGCACAGGGCTCGATTGGACCTCAAGGCCTTGATCCGACGGCAAGTGGAGAGGCAGGGTGTGCCTGCACCCTCTGTCTCCGTCGTGAATCTCTGTACAATCTGCCATGATCAGCTCTTTTATTCCTATCGACGAGAAGGCCGCGTGAACGGGACGATGGTCAGCGGCATTACGCTGCTCTCTCATCGATAGGAATGCGTCCGGGTGTGCGCGCTGACATTTGCGGAACGGTTTCGGTACAATATTTTCTGAGCTTCCGAGAGATGACGGCCGAATGGACCACTGATTTTAGGTGTACGATGAGTCTAGCGCAATGATTACAAACAAGATTACGTTCATCGGGGGTGGCCAGATGGCTGAGGCCATGATCAGCGGCCTCCTCTCGGGACAGGTTTGTTCTGCTGAGTCAATATCGGCGACGGACCCCGTTGCTGAGCGCCGTGATCGCCTAAAAAGTCAGTTCGGTATTCGAATCGGTTCCGCCAACCGTGAGGCTGCCGCCTGGGCTGATGTCGTTGTCTTGGCGGTAAAACCTCAGAATCTTCCTGCCGTGCTCAGCGAGCTTGGTCCGACCCTGGCCCATGCACTTGTGATTTCGATTGTGGCAGGGGTGACGATTCGGACCATTGCAGAACAGGCGGGCGGGGCAACGAGAGTGGTCCGTGCGATGCCAAATACTCCGGCATTGGTCCGGGAGGGTATGACGGCACTTGCAATGGGTGCCGGGGTATCTGACGATGATGCCGGCCTGGTTCGAACGATATTCGAAACCGTCGGCCGCGTGGTTGCAGTTGAAGAACGACTCATGGATGCGGTGACGGGGTTGAGCGGGAGTGGGCCGGCCTATGTATTTCAGGCCATCGAGGCGTTGGCAGACGGGGGGGTTATGATGGGCCTGCCACGGCAGACCGCCGAACTCCTGGCTGCACAAACTGTGTTCGGCTCGGCTCGTTTGGTGCTTGAGTCAGGAGTGCACCCCGCTCAACTGAAAGATCGGGTGGCCTATCCCGGAGGCACGACTATCGCCGGGCTTCATCAGCTCGAACAGAGAGGATTCCGCGCTGCGCTGATGGCGGCGGTCGAAGCGGCCACCACACGGTCGAGGAGTTGGGGCGCTGATGTTTGTCGCGGGCAATGCTCTTTCGGCAGTGGCGACCATCCTTGACTATGTGCTATGGCTCTACATGTGGGTGATCATCGCTCGAGCCCTGATCTCGTGGGTTAACCCGGACCCATGGAATCCAATTGTGCAATTTCTGAATAGAGCGACTGAACCAGTGTTGGCGCCGATTCGTCGGATGATTGGGCTGCGGATAGGTATGGATGTGTCACCAATCATTGCGATACTGGTCATTACCTTCCTGCAAATCGCGGTTGTGCAGTCACTCAAAGAATTGGCTATGAGGATGAACTGAGATGACCATGGGGGATGCCATGAAAATTACACCACTTGATATCCAGCAAATGGTGTTCAAGGTCAGCATGCGCGGGTATGACAAACAAGAGGTCAATCGCTTCCTTGAAGAGTTGGCGCAGACTATCGAATCGTTGAATCGAGACAACGCGGTTCAGCGAGAAAAGATCATATTTTTGGAACAGCAGCTCGCTGAAATGAAGCGGACGGAAGCGACATTGTCGAGCACCCTCTTGTCTGCTCAATCGCTGGCCGATGATGTAAAACGGAATGCTCAGCGGGAGGCGGATCTCGTCATCAAGGAGGCTGAACTGAAGGCAGGAGAACTGATCCATCGGGCCAGGGTCGAGCTGACCGATATGCAGAGCGACATCTCGTCGCTCCAGAAACAGCGGTTGCTCATGATTGAACGACTGCGCGCGTCGTTACGGATGTTCGAGCGTCTGTTTGAAGTGGAAGAACGGGAAGCGTTACATGACGCCGCGACCGCATCGGAAGAAAAGCTCGAAGGAGAATCGAGCCCGGCGTTGTGAGCTGTTAGACCTGACTGGTTCTTGTTCGAGGATTCGGTCCGTGGTTTGGTTCTCGCCACCCTGCAGCAGATTCCCGCACCCATGACAGATGTCTCCCCTATGGCTACCCCTCGCGTCATTCAGGACGCACTGCAATCGGCTATTGACGACAGTGTCTTTCCCGGTGCCCAGTTGGCGGTGCGCCTGGGAGGCGAGTTGCAATGTGTGGCTGTGGCCGGGCGGTTGTCTTCAGAGCCTCCCGGGGTTCCCGTACAGTCCTCAACAATCTATGACCTCGCCTCGCTCACGAAACCGCTGGCAACGGTTACGTCCGTCCTGCTCCTGATTCAGGCCGCCAAAGTTGCTCTTGAGGATTCTGTTCAACAGATATTAGCCGAACTTGAAGGGACCCCGATCGGTCAGGCAACAGTGCGGGACCTCTTAACCCATCGTTCAGGTCTGCCAGGATGGCGACCGTTCTATGAGTGGCTTGACGGACGGGGAATTACCCCCGGGCTCTCTAGCCTGGATCAGCCCTTCAAGCAACGAGTATTGCAAATGATTCGCAATGAACCGTTGATCTATGCGCGCGGGGAGCGAAGCATTTACAGCGATCTTGGATTCATGTTGTTAGGATTTGTGGTGGAGCGTCTCAGTGGAGTTGCGCTGGATCTTTGGTGCGAAGAAGCCATCTTCCGACCGCTACGGGCCGATCCACTGGTGTTTTGCCCTACGGCAGAGCGGCCGCAACTCGGAGTCGGATCCCCAACCGTTGATGTATCAGGCATCGCGCCGACCGAATGGGATGAGTGGCGCAACCGATTACTCTGCGGGGAAGTGCACGACGAGAACGCCGCGGCTATGGGTGGCATTGCGGGTCATGCCGGGTTATTCGGGACTGCTGAATCGGTGCTGGCTGTCTCCGGAGCCTGGCTCTGTGGTTACCATGAAAGAGACTCGATGCTGGACGGAAGACTTGTCAGGCAGTTCACGGCCCGCCAAGAACTGCCTACTCGATCGAGTTGGGCGTTGGGATGGGACACTCCGTCAGTGCCCTCCTCTTCGGGGTCATTTTTTTCCGAGAAGTCGTTCGGGCATCTAGGATACACCGGGACGTCACTCTGGATTGATCCCCTGTGCGAGTTAGAAGTGGTGCTGTTGTCCAACCGCGTGCATCCGAGCCGGAGGAACGAGAAGATCAAGACCTTTCGCCCCTATATCCACGATCTGGTATATCGGGAGTTTGTATCTGCGTGATAGTCTAGGCTACGCTGGGTCCAGGTAATCGATCCAGGTTTCTTTTTCGGCGAGATATTTTGCGCCTTTGAAATTCGCGCGGGTTCTCATCTTGCTGAAGCCCAATCCCTGCATCGATTCGACCAGTTCTTGAACCGCAGCGGTGATGGTCGGATGGGAGTGCCCCTCGACGATCAGGGCTTCATACATGACCTTGGCGGCGTACCCTGAAGGGGTTCGATTGACGAGGACTGTTCGATTGAAATACCGATCACTCGGGTCGACTCCTTCAAGCTGGTGCTTTTCAACCAGCCCTTCTCTTTTAAAGAGCAGAGGAAGAGAACTCATCACGACCTCCATAGCGACCCAACCGGAATGAACCGAGGCTTTGAATTATAGGGTGAGGCTTCGCTGACTGCAAGCCGTTGACAACTACATAAACGCCCTCCTATCATTTCCCCCCGCCGTGGTGGGCTTCTGTGTTCCAGATGATATGAATATCCCCAACAGCTTGACCATCCTCCGTATTCTCCTCATTCCCTGCTACATCGGGCTGCTGATATACGGGAGATTTACTGAAGCGCTGATCGTATTACTCGTGGCTGGGATTACTGATGCGCTCGATGGGGCGATCGCACGTATGAAGAATCAGCATACAAGGTTCGGGGCAGTGTTGGACCCTCTGGCTGATAAATTGCTCCTGACCTCGGGGTTCATCACGCTCTCAATGATTCATTTGATTCCTTTGTGGGTGACCATCCTCGTGGTCAGCCGGGACGTGATACTGTTGCTGGGAACTGCGGTGGCGCATTTCACAGATTCTCGTATCGATATTACCCCCACCTTCTTGGGCAAGGGTACAACGTTTCTCCAGTTGTCCTATGTTGTAGTCGTGATATTCTTGACCTCCCGTCACATCGATCTCACCGTCATATTGCCTCTCTTGCTCGGCATGGTTTCCTTTACCCTGTTGTCCGGGTTGCACTATCTCTACCGGGGCTTTCGGCACATGGGTGCGATCGGCGGCTAAGGGGTTGCATTCTTTGGCCTTACCTGCCTCGCACCCTGCGCGGAGATTCTGCATTTGTTTGACAGGTTTTGAGGTGGCCAGTAGACTCGCCGTGTAGATATTCCTCTCGGTTTACAACCGGCCAGTGCTGTGGCCACATCGAAGGGTGAGAGTTGCGCATGGCTACCTTTGCGTATGTCGGACGAACCAGAGGGGGTACCGTAAAGAAGGGCGAGTTGAGCGCGAAAACCCGTGATGAGGCGGTGGATCAACTCCGCAAGCAAAGCGTCGTCGTCACTAGCCTCGAAGAAAAAAAGAGTGGCGCGGGTGGATTTAAGATAAACCTCGGCTCCGGCCTCACCGATAAAGATCTGGTTGTATTTACGCGACAATTTGGCACGATGATCAATGCGGGTCTGCCGTTGGTGCAGTGCCTAGAAATCCTCTCGACACAGTCTGAGAATAAGGTGCTGCGAGAGACGATTGGTGAAGTGAAGGTTCAGGTTGAGGCAGGTTCGACTTTTTCGGATGCCTTGCGGCGCTTTCCCAAAGTCTTCGACGATCTCTATGTGAACCTGGTCCATGCGGGTGAAGTGGGGGGCCTGCTCGATACGATCCTGACACGTCTCGCCGTATACATTGAGAAAGCGATGAAGCTCAAAGGGCAGATCAAGTCTGCCATGGTATATCCCATAACGATCATGGGCGTCGCAGTTGCTGTTATTACTATCCTCATGCTCTTTGTCATTCCAATCTTTGCAAAGATGTTTCTTGACCTGTCAGGTGGGAGAGTGGCGTTGCCGGGCCCTACGCAAATTGTTATCGACACGAGCAACTTCTTTATAGCCTACTGGTACATCATTCTTGGCGGTATTGTGGGGGGCATCTTTGGTATTAAGAAATATTATGGGACGGTTCAAGGTCGGAAGTTTATTGATAAGTTGCTTCTCAAGCTTCCAGTGGTGGGAGACCTCATCAGAAAATCTTCGGTTGCCAAGTTTACCCGTACGCTCGGTACTTTGCTCGCGAGCGGGGTTCCTTTACTCGATGGAATGTCCATCTGCGCAAAGACATCGGGTAATAAGGTTGTTGAAGAAACGTTGCTCGACGCTCGCCTCAGTATCAGTGGCGGAAAGACTATCGCGGATCCCTTGGCGTCAAGCGGGGTGTTTCCCAAGATGGTGACGCATATGATTGCCGTCGGTGAATCAACTGGCGCGCTGGACGCCATGTTGGGGAAAATTGCAGACTTTTACGAAGAAGAAGTCGATCAAGCGGTTGCCTCGTTGACGGCGTTGCTTGAGCCAGCGATGATGGTGTTCCTGGGGGTTGTGATTGGGTTTATCGTGATTGCAATGTACCTTCCGATATTCAAAATGGCGTCCGCGATCGGATAACATTTGTGTTCCACCTAATTCTTCTCACAAAGCCGGGTTCAATTCCCGGCATGAAGGCGCTAAGCCTTTCCGCCCACATCGTTTGGCGCCCGTCACATGGGCGATGACAGGGTTCCTGGCCGCTATCCGAGGGGAAGGAACAAGGCACATCTCTCTTCATGTTCCGACGAACTCCTTTTCACCCGGCGGTTTTCCACCCATGAGTAATCTTCGCACAAGACTCTATTGGATCATGGGGCTTCGGATGGCCCTTGTGACCCTGCTGCTCGGTCTGTCTCTCGCGTTTCAAGTCGGGAAGGGCGGGTGGGTTGAAACGTTCTACACCTTGATTATTGTCACCTGCGTTCTGACGATCCCTTCCGCTATTCTGCTCCGGGTGCTCACCTCGCAAGCAGCTCTCACGATACTTTTTTGGGCTCAAGTGGCGATCGACTTCCTCCTTGAAACGGTGTTGGTTACTAGGACGGGAGGAATCGAGAGCCCTTTCGCAGTGCTGTATGTGATGACGGTGGCGGTCGCTAGCCTCGTTCCGCGTCGGCGGGTGGGGCTTCTTACCGCCTGTTTCTGCATTATTTTTTTTGGAGTCTTAACGAATATTCAACTGTATGGTCTTGTCGAAGGGTGGGGGTGGATGCCGCCGAGTCGGCTGACTCTGCCTGAAACATTTCAAACATTCGGGGTCTATGCCCTTGCCCTTCTTGTCGTCGGGATATTGGGTGGGACCTTGGCGGAACAACTTCAGCTGGCAGATCGATCGTTGCGCGAGAAGGAGCAGGGACTGACCCGTCTCCAAGTTTTTCATGAGAATATCGTTCATAGCATCAGCAGCGGAGTCTTTACTGCGGATGTCATGGGGTGCATCACCTCATTCAACCCAGCGGCACAGGAAGCGACCGGGTATACCATCGCTGACGTGGCCGGGCGTCCCTGGCGCGAAGTTTTCAACTGGCATCCTAGCGAACGATCAGACGAACAACTTAATAGCTCGGTGTCCGCGACGACGAGATTCGAAGTGGAATGTAAGCGTGCTGATGGCAACCGCCTGATTCTGGGAATGACCCTTTCTCCATTACATGAGCAGGGGAAGCAGACAGGCTTGGTCGGTGTGTTCAAAGATCTGACACAGATTCGGGATCTTGAAGAGGAGATGCGTCGAAAGGAGTGGCTGGCAAGTTTGGGCGAAATGTCTGCCGGGATGGCCCACGAGATTCGGAATCCGCTTGGCGCATTGGCAGGCGCAATGCAAATGCTCCGGAAAGATGCCATAGAAGATGAAACCAATCGCCGGTTGATGGACATCGCGATTCGGGAGGCCACGCGACTCGACAACATCATCACCGAATTTCTCCAGTACGCACGTCCGCCGGCACTCGATCTCGCGGAGCGTGATCTCAACAAAGTACTTGCTGAGACACTCGATCTCGTTCAACATGAAGCGCGGACACGTTCCAAGATCAAAATCGTCACGTCCCTGGCTGCCGGGCCGCTTACGGCCATGGTTGATCAGGATCAGTTCCGGCAAGTCTTCTGGAATATGGCGACGAATGCATTTGAAGCGATGCCGGATGGCGGTCAGCTGACGATCTCGACGAGCTGCCGCCGCGTCGAAGCTGGTGAACGTAAGGGGGACATCGTTGAAATTGCGTTTCAAGACACTGGGGAAGGCATTCCGCGGCAGAATCTCGACAAGATCTTTCTACCGTTCTTCACGACGAAGAAAGAAGGATCGGGACTGGGTCTCGCTGCGGTGCATCGAATCGTCGATCTGCACGGCGGGTGGATTAAGGTCGAAAGTCAGGAACGCCAAGGGTCGCGGTTTGTCGTATGTATGCCGCGTTCTGGGGAAGCCGGCGTGCGCTTATGGCATGAAGGAAGGACACCGTGGAAAAGATCTTAGTTGTTGATGATGAGAGAGGGCTACGCGAAGTCCTGAGCATTATGCTCAAACGCGCGGGCTATGCCGTGATCGAGGCCTCCGATGGCGAAGAGGCCATGGGGCATATCAACAAGGAGATATTCGATCTCGTCATTACGGACCTCCGTATGCCGAAGGCCGATGGCATGGAGGTCTTGAAAGCGGTGAAGTCTTCGTCTCCTGAAACCGTGGTCCTCGTCGTTACGGCATTTGCGACGGCGGACTCGGCCGTCGATGCGATGAAACAGGGTGCGTACGACTACCTGACCAAGCCGTTCCAGGTTGATGAAGTTCAGCTGATCATCCGCAACGCCCTGGAGAAGCGGCGTCTCTCGGCGGAAAACATTCTCTTGAAGCGTGAAATGGCGAGTCAGTCGTCTTTCGCGCAGCTTGTCGGCCAAAGCGAGAGCATGCAGAAGGTATTTGACGTGGTGCGCCAAGTCGCGGACGCTAAGAGCAATGTGCTGATTTGCGGGGAGAGCGGAACGGGAAAAGAATTAGTGGCTCGCGCGATTCATTACAACAGTGTCCGAAGCTCGATGCCCTTTGTAGCGGTGAATTGCAGCGCCGTGCCGGAGACGTTGCTTGAAAGCGAACTCTTCGGGCATATGAAGGGGTCCTTTACCGGCGCGATGGCCAATAAGGCGGGGTTGTTCGAAGTCGCCAACGGCGGGACGATTTTTTTGGATGAAATCGGCGATACGACTCCGGCGATCCAAGTCAAGCTGCTGCGCGTCATTCAGGAACGAGAGTTCCGGCGCGTAGGAGGCAACCAGGATGTCAAAGTCGATGTGCGTGTTGTGGCGGCGACCAATAGGGATCTTGAAAAGGCTGTAGCAGACGGCTCATTTCGCGAAGATTTGTACTACCGATTGGATGTGATTCCGATTCGGCTCCCGCCGTTGCGGCTTCGAACGGGAGACATTCCGATTCTTGCGAACCATTTCCTGGGGAAGTTTTCACAAGAGAGCGGCAAGCCGGTTCCCGTATTGACCTCAGGGGCGATGCAGGTGTTGCTGAGTCATGAGTGGCGCGGCAATGTGCGCGAGCTTGAGAATCTCATCGAGCGCGTGGTGACGTTTTCCTCGGGTGCGCCTGTGTCAGATGAGGACATCCGTGGCTGGCTTCACCGTGCTGTGACTCCGCAGCAACAGGGCGTGCCCACCGACTTGCCGGAAGACGGATTGGACTTGGAGGGGCTTATCAATGGCATAGAGAAAGATTTGCTCCTGAAAGCGCTCGAACGGACCATGTGGGTGAAGAAGAAGGCTGCACGGCTCCTAAGGCTCAACACACGGTCCTTTCGCTATCGACTAGAGAAGTATGCTATCAAGGGGGGTCGTGATTAGCCCCCAGCCAAGTCCAGCCGCGCTCACCGTCTTTGCCCCTGCCAAAATCAACTTGATCCTGCGTATCTTGGACCGTCGTCCCGACGGATTCCACAATCTCTGGTCGATCATGCAGACGGCTGCTCTCGAGGACGAGGTGCAGATCAAGTTACGTGACGACCGACAGGAGATCCAGCTGACGTGTGATGCGATGCAACTGGGTGCGGATAAGAGTAACCTCGTCTATCGTGCAGCAGCCGCGGTGTTGGCGCGAGCCCAGCGATCGATTGGGCTCGACATTGAGTTGCGTAAGCGAATTCCAATGGGAGCAGGCCTCGGTGGTGGGAGCAGTGATGCCGCAGCCACCATTATAGGTTTGAACATTCTTTTACAGCTGGAGTGGTCTCCGACGCAGATGGCTGATATCGGACATTCGTTAGGTAGCGATGTGCCATTTTTTTTCTTTGCCCCTTCATCGTGTGTGGCAGGTCGAGGAGAAACGGTTCGACCTGTCGTTGTTGAAGGGGCTCGATGGGTTGTGCTCGTCAATCCTGGTTTTGGAGTCGATACGAAGTGGGCATATCAGACATTGGCTGCAACCAGGACCGCTGTGACGCCGCTCTCGCCGGCCCAGCGAGAAATCGATCGGCAATTGCGGGTGAGTTGGTCCCAATTGGTTGCTGCGGCAGAGAACGATTTCGAGGAGCCGGTCTTCGCCGCATATGAACAGCTTCGAGAGATCAAACGGAGTTTACAGGCTCACGGAGCCGAGCTCGCGCTACTGTCCGGAAGTGGGGCAACGGTATTCGGCATATTTACGGACGAGGGGCGCGCCCGCCTGGCACAGGCACAATTTATGGGAGAGAACATGATGAAGGTGTTTGTCGTTCCCACCTGCTCCAGCCCACTCGCCTGGCGATATGAACAGCTACGATAAGGCGTGGTTCGGTTGACAACTCCCCGTACATTCCGTTAGAGTTTGCCGCCTTAATTGGCTTCCTCAACAGCGCGCAGTGAATGATAGGTAGGCGGGTTACGACAACGCCCACCGACGCCCGCCGTCGAGACGACCATAAATACGATACGAAATCAGACGGTGATGCAGTTGCGTCCAAGGACCCTCTGAGAAATTGATGAGCGGAGAGCTAAAGATATTCTCTGGCAACGCGAATCCGGCCTTGGCACACGAGATTTGTGCCTACCTTGGGACCAAGCTCGGCGAGGCTACGGTCGGGTCCTTCAGCGATGGTGAGATCCGCGTCAAGATTGAGGAAAATGTTCGTGGCGGCGACGTGTTCGTCGTGCAGTCGAGTTGCCAGCCGGTCAACGACTCCCTTATGGAGTTGCTGATCATTATCGACGCGCTCAAGCGGTCCTCCGCGAATCGCATCACCGCGGTCATCCCTTATTTCGGCTATGCCCGCCAGGATCGGAAGGATCAGCCTCGTGTGCCGATTTCAGCAAAACTTGTGGCCGATCTTATCAGTACAGCAGGCACCGATCGGGTGCTGACGATGGACCTCCATGCAGGGAAGATCCAGGGGTTCTTCAATGTGCCAGTAGACCACCTCTATGCATTGCCCGTATTATTGGATTACATCACGAAAAGGAAGGTAATCGACCTGGTGGTTGTCTCGCCAGACGCAGGCGGAGTAGAGCGGGCCCGGGCCTTTGCGAAGCGGCTCGAAGCGAATCTGGCGATTATCGACAAGCGGCGTGAAGGACCGAATCAGACGGCGATTATGAACATCATCGGCGACGTCGCAGGCAAGAGTGCGCTTTTGCTGGACGACATGATCGACACGGCCGGCACCATTGTGAAGGGAGCGCAGGCCTGCATGGATCGCGGCGCTCGGGAAGTGTGGACCGCCTGTACCCACGCGGTGCTCACGGGGCCGGCCTTAGAACGGATTCAGCAATCCTGTCTGAAGCAAGTCATCGTAACCAATTCGATCCCCTTACGGGGTAAAGAGCTGATCTGCCCGAAGTTACATCAATTATCGATCGCTCCACTGTTGGGTGAAGCAATCAGGCGAATCCATGAAGATGAGTCGGTGAGTTCACTGTTCTTATAACCTGAAATTGAGGGCATCTGAAGAGAGGCAAGAAGGGGACGGAGGCGTATCATGAAGTTCGAACTAGCAGTTTCAGTGAGAGAGAAATCAGGAAAGGGTGCAGCACGCCAGCTTCGGCGGGAGGGCAAGGTTCCGGGTGTGTTGTATGGCCAAGGTGAATGTCTGCTCTTGACCATTGAACCAGATAGCCTGGTCAAAATCTTGAAGGCGCAGGCGGGCGGTGCTGCGCTCGTGTCCCTCACCCTGGCTGGCGCGAAGTCGAAACCGAACCGGACCGCACTCTTGCGGGATTTCCAGGTCGATCCGGTCGAAGGGAATGTGCTGCATGCGGATCTGTTCGAAATTTCGATGGACAAGCCGATTCGCGTAAAGGTGCCTCTGCATTTGACCGGCGGAGTGCCTGCCGGCGTCAAGGAAGGAGGCATCCTCCACCACAATATGCGTGAGTTGCATATTGAGTGTCTGCCGGCTTTGTTGCCAGACTTCATTGAAGTCGATGCCTCAGGGCTCGCCATTGCGCAGGGTCTTCACCTGAAAGACCTGGCTGCGCGCGAAGGGATTCGCTATCTGGATGATCCTGAGCAGATGGTTGTGAGTGTCGCGGCGCCGATGACGGAAGCCAAGCTCGAATCGCTCCTCGCGAGCGGCGCGGTTGCACCGGGGGAAGCGAAAGAGCCTGAGGTGGTTGCGAAGGGCAAGGTAGCAGGTGAGGCCCCTGAGGGCGGTGAACCAGCGAAAGCTGGCGCGGCTGCTGTGGCTGCTGATGCAAAAGGCGGCGAGAAGAAAGGCGCTGCAGCGCCAAAAGCTGAAAAGAAAGAAGCCGAAAAGAAGAAGTAACCTTGCACCTCATCATTGGGCTTGGCAACCCGGGGGCTGCCTATGCCCAAACCCGCCACAATGTCGGCATGTGGGTCATCGAACGGGCCGCGGCTCGGTGGTCCATCCGTCTCACCAAGCGTGGGACGGCTCATCGTGGAGCGGGACGACTTGGATCAGAACTCTTCGAACTCGCCGGTACCCTGGACTGGATGAACGTCACCGGTCCTCCGCTCAAAGGTCTCCTGCGTGAATGTTCGCTGACTGCCGGCGATCTAATTTTAGTCCACGACGATCTCGACCTTGATCTGGGGCGTCTCCGGATTAAACGGGCCGGTGGGCATGGGGGCCACAACGGGATCAAGTCGGTCATCGATGCGATCGGGACATCCCAGTTTGTGCGGGTCAAGATTGGAATCGGCCGACCGGCGCCGCGCCAGGATTCGGCAGACTATGTGTTACAGGCATTTACGAAAGAAGAACTCGAGGTGTTGAACCCCTGTCTCGACCGCGCGGTCGAGGCGTTGGAATGTCTCATGCATCGAGGAGTAGCGGTGGCCATGAATCAATTTAATGTGCGTGAGAAGCTGGGAGAAGATGAGGGGGCGCAGCCAGGCTGACTCCTTGCTCGCGCACCGCGCACGATCGGAATGTGCTCGGTGGACGCGCGCAGTCAGAGTCAACCTGGCTGCGACCCTGTGAGTAAGGTTCTCAGCATGGTAGAGGAGTGAGGTGAGGAACAATGGGACTCTGTTGTGGAATGATCGGGTTGCCGAACGTAGGGAAGACCACCGTCTTCAACGCGCTCACTGGCAGTGGCGCATTGGCTGCCAACTATCCCTTCGCGACCGTCGATCCCAATACCGGCATTGCGCTGGTGCCGGACCCGCGGCTCGGAGTCTTGACCGAACTCTTCAAGTCGAAGAAGACGACATACAGCACGCTTGAGGTTCGCGATATTGCCGGTTTGGTGGAAGGGGCGAGCAAGGGTGAGGGGCTCGGCAATCAGTTTCTCGGCCACATCCGAGAAGTCGATGCGCTGCTCCATGTCGTCCGCTGTTTTCAAGGAACGGATGTGGTGCATGTCAGCGGCGGCATCAACCCGCTCAGTGACATCGGTGTGATCGAGACCGAGCTCATGTTGGCCGACCTCGAGACACTCGATCGGCGAAAGCAAAAGACCGAAAAGAAAGTCCGGGCAGGCGACAAGAAGGCCGCATTTGAGGTGGCGTTTATCGACAAACTGATCGGATTACTGGACAAGGGCGAATGGCTGGGCAATCTGACATACACTCCTGAAGAACGCATCGTGCTCGATGAATGTCAATTGTTGGCAGCGAAGCCGGTTCTCTTTGTGGCGAATGTGTCGGAACAGGCTGGGGCCGACGAGGCAATGGTCAAGTCGGTCCGTGAGTTTGCTGACAGACGGGGCGCACGGGTGGTGACGATCTGCGGCCAACTCGAAGCGGAGCTTTCCACTCTTCCTGAGAGTGAGCGGATAGACTTTCTCAAGGGAATGGGGCTCACGGAATCGGGCCTTGTCCGGTTGACCCGTGAAGCCTACACGTTGCTGAACATCATTACCTTCTTCACTGCCGGCGAAATCGAATCGCGTGCCTGGCCGATTCCGAAAGGCATGAAGGCTCCCCAGGCGGCGGGCAAGATCCACTCCGACATGGAGCGTGGATTCATTCGTGCCGAGATCTATCACTATGACGATCTTTTGGCCTGCGGGTCGGAGGCGAAGGTGAAGGAGAAGGGGTTGTTCCGCCTCGAAGGCAAAGATTACATCATCAAAGAAGCCGACATTGTGTATTTCCGCTTCAACGTCTAGTTTCCGTTTATTCTCTTATTACCTCTTGTATCCGTCACCGCCTAGAGTCAGGGTGTGCTAAGGCCCTTCGCTCCCGTGCCTCCCGAAGCGACCCAGCGGACCCTGCCGGGCGGAAACCTTCGGAAATTCCTTCACGGACTCAGTCAGTTCCCGCTTTCCTCCCCGGCAGAGTCTCGCTGGGTCCCCGCTTCTCCTGCAACGTCCGCTCTGAGCCTTAGCACACCCAATTGCGCACTCACCGTAATCTCCTTTGCTCGAGCAACGCGCGGTCGCGGACTCCCCTCGCTCGGGCTAATGGCACGTCATGGCGTGCCAGTGGGTGGGCGGGTGAGAAAGTTGCGCGCAGTGGAAGATCAATCATCCCCCATCCCTGAAGAGATAACAAGCGAGCTTGGAAGGAGAAAGAAAGGCACCTCGCCGCTTCCTCCACCATCTGCTTCAGAGCGCCGTGGATGGGGTGTCGCGGGAGGTGAGGGAGCGAAGAACCTCAGGCCGCCGGCGTCCCGCTCCGAAGGCAAGGGAGCGGTTGAGCCCAGGCCGGCCGGCCGGCGTGACAGTTATCTCCTGGCTGTTTCATTGGGGAAGCCAAAGGGTTTTCTTATCGGCATTCACTTCTGCTTTAAACTGACGGATCGTGGACAGTTTAAATGGCCATAAGAACGGAGAATAAGACACCGCAATGGTGACAGTTCCGCTTTCCAGGGGAGCCTTAATATCGAACCCTCTATGACAAGGTGCAGTAGTCTTCCTGTGCGGAGCCATAATGGGAAGTGTTTCTTCAGAACCATCAGTCTGGTTGTCGAATGTCCCCCCTCCTTCAAATTTCCCTTCCTCTCTGCACACAACGGTCACTCCAAACAATGGCACGAACATATTGTTACTTACGATGAAGGGGTAAGAGAATGGATTATTGGGATCTTGTGGGGTGCCAATATCTATAGTCAGGACGGGGGCAAATGCCATAAGACCGGAGAGAGCAGCGCATATGAGTATGGTGACGGATATCCACTTCACGGCTCGCTTAAGAGATGAAGGAGGTTGGTTTATGGTGATGGGAGGGGTGGACTCGCCCGCTGGTGTCTTTTTTTTCTTTTTTGACATGCTGGGGTATTGGATTATTACAGAGCGGCCTTCGGTCAGAGGTTACGCTGTGGAAAGTATAGCCCAGGTCCCGTTCATTTTTCTCCAATTAATCGACAGCGTCATAATAGTTCTCAAAGTGGATGTCAGACATGCAGCCTCAATATATTGAAGCTGCCGCTACGACAGGCAGGGCATATCCTCCTCACGATTCTGAGACGTCCAGAATCTATGGGCTTCGGCAAGCTCTGTCCCGTACGGCCTGAGTCTCAATAAATTGACAGTTTCTCCGTGGCTGTGATACCGTCCACCCTTCTTTATGCCTCATATGGAGGCGCCTACACCTCGCTCCGGACAATTGATCCGGGGCCTTTGTCCAGGAGGATCGCTGCATGGAGCTCTACGAGTCTCTGTTCATAATTCGTGCGTCTGTATCCGACCAAGAAACCACTGCCTTGATCGAGAAGATGAAGGCGGTGGCAGAGAAGACCGGCGCGCAGTTCATCAAGTCAGAAAACTGGGGCAAGAAGAAACTCGCGTACGAGGTGAAGCGGGAGCGCAAGGGCACCTACGTCTACTTCTATTTCAGAGCGCCCAATATCACGGTCGGTGAATTAGAGCGGTCCTATCGCTTGGAAGACTCCATTATCAAGTTCTTGACCGTCCATCTCAAGAAAGAACTGGTGCCGCCACGGCCGCGTGAGGCGTTATCAGAGGAGTTTGCCGGTGGCAGGATTTAATAAAGTCATTCTCCTCGGGAACCTTACGAGGAATCCTGAGCTGCGGTACACGCCGAATGGGACCCCTGTAGCCAGTTTGGGTCTCGCGGTCAGCAGACGATACAAACAGGGTGAAGAATTGAAAGAAGAAGTCTGTTTTGTCGATATTGTCGTGTTCGGCAAGCAGGCAGAACATTGTGGACAGTACCTGAGCAAGGGGAGTGGGATCATCGTCGATGGGCGCCTGCAGCAGCGCCGGTGGGAAACAGAGGACGGCCAGAAGCGCAGCAAGCACGAGGTGGTGGCTCAAACGGTGACATTTATGCCGAAACGTCATGACGGTGGTGTCGGGGCTGAGGCGCCGGCGCATGATGATGTCGGATATGAACCAGAAGAACACGTCTGAGCGAAGCCCAGTCTATCTGGTCCATTCGGTCTGTCTCGTTATTGGTTGAGCGAAACTAACCAGATCAATCAGACAGACTAGATAGACCAGACAGACCACACGAACAAAACAAGCTGGCGGACTTTTCTCACAGCCTGCTAGCACATAGGGAGAGGGTTTATGGAGCGTGAACAACAAGGCGGAGATCGAGACGGTGGCGGGCGCTTTTTCCAACGTCGCCGGCCGTGTCGATTTTGTATCGACCAGGGATCAATCGATTTCAAAGATGTCGGGCTGCTGAGGAATTTTCTCACTGAGCGGGGTCGGATAGTCCCAAGGCGCATTTCCGGCAATTGTATGAGGCACCAGCGCGAGCTGACCGCTGCCGTCAAACGGGCTCGGCACATCGCTCTCATCAGTTTTGCGGAAGAGCGATAACCGGTCACGTAGGGGATGGGAATGCAGGTAGGTGCCGTGATGGAACTCCTCAGGCCGCTGCTGGCTGACATAACTGTCGATGGGCTTTCGCTGGTCGGCGAGGCGACGGCTGAAGATCTCGGCCTCACCGAGGATGAGGCCGTAGTCCTGGGTCCGCTGGCCGTGAGTCTTGAGCTGACCAATGTTGAAGGGCTTGTCGCTGTGACCGGTGTGTTGGAGGGTACGGTTGTCCGTGAATGTGTGCGCTGCCTCAAGGAGTATGAGGATCCGTTGGCTTTCTCTGTACGGGCGGCCTTTGTCCCGGAACCTAAGTCAGTACCGCGTCATCCGAAGCGAGTCGATTCCCGAACAACGAATACAAAGCTTGTAGAGGCCGAACAAGTAGAGGAGCCGGACGATCAGTATCAATATCAAGGCAATCAGCTGGAACTGGCTCCTATGTTGCGTGAACACATAATCCTGTCCGCGCCGATGCGGCCTCTCTGCAGCGACGACTGTTTGGGGCTCTGTCCGCGGTGTAAGAAGAATCTGAATGAAGGCCCCTGTCAGTGTTCCGAAGAACCGCCGATTCCGACAGTTCGAGTCATCCAGGTCACGAACCGCAAGGCCGGAGGATCGTCAGCGTCCTAGCGTGACCGCCGGCCATTGAAAGTGAGAAAGAGTCGCCATGCCAAATCCGAAACATAAACATTCACGGGAACGACGCGACAAGCGGCGCACACAAAAACTGCGTATCACACCGCCGGGCATGTCCGTCTGTCCGCAGTGCCACGAGCTTAAGCTGCCGCATTATACTTGTTTGAATTGTGGAACGTATAAGGGCAAAGCGGTGATCCAGGTCGAAGAGTCCTAGCTCGCAGGCTGCTGAAAAAGTCCGCCAGCAGGGGAGGGATGGCTCGGTGAGTCCCCTGTGCTCGCGCAACGCGCGGTCTCAGAAGACCCTCGTTGGACGCGCGCAATGGGGGACTCATCCAAGCCATCTCTTAGAAGTGATCGTTTGCTGCGGCCTTGCTTGGGGCAAGGCGCGTTTCGGTGCGCCAGGGCTGGGCGGGTGAGAAGTCTGGCCTTTTTGAGCATCCTGCTAGATAGCTTCGTAATGGGCTCCTTTGGCCATACTTGCAGGTTTCATGGCCCGAGGGAGCACAACGGGATTGTGCTTGTTTGCCTGTTGCGTCGAGCAACTTACTGCTCTACACTCCAGCCGCATGTCGCGTGGTGACGTGCTACTCTTCTTGTGTAATTACCGACACGTCATCTTTCACGAAACACTCAGTCGCTATGAAGATTGCGCTTGATGCCATGGGCTCTGACCATGGACCGGCCCCGGCCATAGAAGGGGCTCTCCAGGCTGCCCGGGAATGTGATGTTGAGGTGCTATTGGTCGGTGATGAGACCATTCTCACCGCTGAATGTCGCCGCCTTGGTTGCACAGACTCTCGTTTGTCTATTCGGCATGCCTCGCAGGTCGTCGAAATGCACGAGTCGCCGGCTGCCGTAGCCCGCAAGAAGCGGGATTCCTCCATCTGGATTGCCACGGAATTGGTCAAGAGCGGTGAGGCGAGTGCCGTGGTCAGTCCTGGGAACACCGGCGCCAGTATGGTGGCGTCATTCTTTCTGCTTGGGCTGACAAAGGGTGTCGAGCGCCCGGCGATCGCGACAAGCTTGCCCACTCTGACCGGTACTGCGATTATGTTGGATGTGGGGGCGAATGTGGACTGTACAGCTCAGCACCTGACTCAATTCGCCATTATGGGGAATGAGTACGGCAAATACCTCTTTGGGAAGCCCAATCCCCGTGTCGGGCTGTTGAGTATTGGGGAGGAAGACAGTAAAGGAAATGAGGTCACGAAGGAGGCATTCAAGCTCCTCAAAGCGAGTACACTCAACTTCATCGGCAATGTCGAGGGCCGTGATGTGTATAGTGGGGGTACCGATGTAGTGGTGTGCGATGGTTTTATCGGGAACGTCGCCCTGAAGATCTCCGAGGGGGTAGCTGATACGATCAAGAAGTTGTTGATCAAGGAGATCTCCGGATCCTTCTTTGGTCGGTTAGCCTATCCCCTTATTGCCACGCCACTCCTAAACTTGAAGAAGAAAATCGATTATGCGGAGTTCGGAGGGGCGCCGCTTCTGGGCGTCAACGGCATCACCATGATCTGCCATGGTCGTTCATCCGCCAAGGCGATCAAAAATGCCATCCGCCGGGCGAAGGGGCTGGCCGAGCATCGCGTCGATGAGTTGATTCGACGCGATATTGAAGAGAGCCTCTCGCAGGCCAAGCCCACCGAGGATGCATCGGCATGAGAGCCCGCATTGCAGGGACCGGATCGTATGTGCCGGCTAAGGTGCTGACCAATGCCGATCTTGAACGGATGGTGGCCACATCGGACGAATGGATAGTCGAACGGACCGGGATCCGCGAGCGACATGTGGCCGGTCCCGGTGAAGCCTGTTCTGATCTGGGGGTAAAGGCGGCGGAGCGGGCTCTGACGGCTGCGGGGGTGAGTGCGGCCGATCTTGATCTGATTCTATTGGCCACCTGCACAGGTGATTATCCGCTTCCTGCCACCGCCTGTCTGATTCAACATCAGCTGGGAGCCACACGTGCGGCGGCCTGTGACTTGTCGGCTGCCTGTTGCGGGTTCGTCTATGCGTTATCGTTGGCGGATGCCTATGTGAGAACCGGCATGCGCCATGTATTGATTATCGGGTCGGAAGTGATGTCGGCAATTACCGACTGGACCGATCGCAATACCTGTATTTTGTTCGGCGATGGGGCTGGAGCAGCGGTCGTCAGTGCGAGTGAGAATGATCGGGGTATCCTTTCGACACATCTTCGTTCTGATGGTGCGCTCTGCGAATTGATTGCAGTGCCGGGGGGAGGATCGCGTTTGCCGCCTTCTGACAAGGTTGTGGCGGAACGGATGCAATATATCAAGATGAGGGGGAACGAGACCTTTAAGGTGGCGGTTCGGACCTTGGAAGAAGTCGCGCGGGAAACCCTGGCTGCGAATCATCTCCGTGTCGAGGATCTCGACCTCTATGTGCCACACCAGGCGAATGTGCGTATTCTCAAGGCAGTGGCTGAGCGTCTGGGACTCCCGCCAGAAAAAGTGATGTTGAATCTTGATCGATATGGCAACACGTCCGCAGCATCGATTCCCATTGCCTTGGATGAAGCCCTGCAGCAGGGGCTGATCAAAGAAGGAAGCTTGGTGATGTTAGGGGCCTTCGGCGCCGGACTGACCTGGGCATCTGCGCTCATCAGATGGTAGGGGGAGAGCCGAACAGCGGCAGCGATCACCCCGGAATCAGGAGCCGAAACTGATTGTTGATGGCTGATAGCTCCCCTTGAACTTTTCCCGTTGACATTCAAAGGGGATTCGACGATATCTAACGCCATGGGAGCGGCGCGATGTGCTGCTCCAATTTGATTCTTTAAATGGTAAGAGTAACCAGTAGCCTCGTGCAATCACTCCAGTAGTATGGCGACTCTCCAATCAACAAGATCATCCGGTATTGGGCTGGTCTTTCCAGGACAGGGGTCTCAATCGGTCGGGATGGGAAAAGCGCTGTTTGCCGTCGATTCGAGCAGTAAGGGTCTCTATGAAGAGGCCTCCTCGGTGCTGGGATATGACATCGCCGCACTCTGTTTTGAGGGGCCTGCAGAACGGTTGAATCTCACGGAATATACCCAGCCTGCCTTGCTGGTGAGCAGTATGGCCGCGCTCCATGCCTTCAAGTCGTTGGGCATTTCGCCGGTTGCAGTGGCCGGTCACAGCCTTGGTGAATACTCGGCTCTTGTCGCAGCGGAGGGCATGACCTATCGTGAGGCGGTGGGGATCGTGCAGAAGCGAGGCCGCTATATGGCCGAAGCGGTCCCGCCAGGAACAGGGCTTGTCGCTGCGCTGCTTGGTCTCGCAGCTGACGTGGTGAAAGAGGTCTGCCGGGAGGCCTCATCTGCTGGAGTCGTGGCTGCGGCGAACTTCAACTCGCCTGGCCAGATCGTCATTGCCGGGGAAAAGGTTGCGGTAGAACGGGCGATTGAACTGGCAAAGGCCAAAGGATGTAAGAAGGCGATCCCCCTCCCCGTCAGTGTGCCGGTACATACGCCCCTCATGCAGCAGGCAGCCGATCGACTCGCCGGAGATTTGGCAGCGATCAACTGGTCCGATCTCAAGATGCCTTTGGTGAATAATGCGGAAGCGAGAGCGATCACCAAAGCCGGTGATATCCGGGCGTCGTTGGTACGACAGCTTCCTTCCTCAGTGCTCTGGGAGGATACGGTGAAGGCCATGGCTGCTATGGGTGTGATGACGTTTGTCGAGGTCGGGCCGGGAACAGTGTTGAGCGGCTTGATCAAACGGATTCTTCCGGAAGCCGTGACACTGAATGTCAACGATCCGAAGTCGCTTGAGGCGACCCGCGCTGCGTTCAGCGCGTGAAGATGTGAGGAGCGAGCGGATGTCACTGCAAGGCAGGGTTGCGATTGTTACGGGAGCGGCGCAGGGAATTGGGCGGGCGATAGCGGAAGTGCTGGCTCAAGCCGGGGCCGATATTGTGGTGGCTGATCTCGACCCGAGCCGGTCAAAGGACACGGTTGCGGCGGTGGAGCAGTTGGGGCATAGGGCATTGAACGTCAAAGTCAACGTGGCGGACGTCGCCGACACCAAAGCCATGGTCGATCACGTGCTCAAGGAATGGGGCAAGGTCGATATTTTGGTGAACAATGCCGGGATTACACGTGATGGGCTATTATTGCGGATGAAGGAGGAGGACTGGAACCTGGTGCTGCAAGTCAATTTGAACGGGACGTTCAATTGCATCAAGGCGGTCTTGCTCTCGATGACCAAGCAGCGGTATGGTCGTATCGTCAATATTGCCTCGATCGTCGGGGTGATGGGTAACGTGGGACAGGCTAATTACGCCGCATCGAAGGCGGCGGTGATTGGATTGACCAAGACGGTTGCACGTGAATATGCCAGCCGCTCGGTCACGGTGAATGCAGTCGCGCCCGGCTTTATCGACACGGCCATGACACAGGGATTATCGACAGAAGTGAAAGACACGCTCCAGAAGCAAATTCCCTTGGGGCGGCTGGGTACTCCGGCTGATATTGCGGCGGCGGTGCGTTTTCTCGTGTCGGACGAAGCGGCCTATATCACGGGGCATGTCTTGCATGTGAACGGGGGGATGTTGATGGTGTAACGACTCTATGATCAGAATATTGTATGATGCTGCGGGTTCGCAGTGACAAGGAGGATACAGGATGGGAAAGGAGGCAGGAAAAGCAATGGGTACTGTGGATGAACGGGTAAAAAAAATTATCGGTGAGCAGTTAGGAGTTGAAGAGGATGAGGTGACGCCGGAGGCCAGTTTCGTGGAAGACCTTGGCGCCGATTCGCTCGATACGGTTGAGCTGGTCATGGCCCTTGAAGAAGAATT
Source organism: Nitrospirota bacterium (assembly GCA_013388555.1). Classification (GTDB taxonomy): domain Bacteria; phylum Nitrospirota; class Nitrospiria; order Nitrospirales; family Nitrospiraceae; genus Palsa-1315. The sequence continues at coordinate 62,851 of JACAFD010000056.1, forward strand.
CGGCATTGAGATTCCCGACGAAGATGCAGAGAAGATTCTGACGGTCGGGAAAGCGCTGGACTATATAAAGGAAAAAGCGTAGCGGTCGTAGGATGTGATGAGTCCTCGCTCGACCAGGCGGATTGTGGTGACCGGTCTGGGGCTGATTACGCCTCTGGGAACTGGTGTCGACAAGACGTGGAAGGGCATCTGTGCCGGCGAGTCCGGCATCAGTCGAATCACAAGATTCGATCCCGCAGCCTACGATGCCCAAATCGCCGGCGAAGTGAAAGACTTCGATCCGGCCGACTACATCGAGAAAAAAGAAATCAAAAAGATGGATGCGTTCATCCATTATGCCGTGGGGGCCGCCCTTATGGCAGTGGATGATGCGGGGTTTACCGTGGCGCCGGAAGAGGCCACAAAAGTCGGGGTGTATATCGGGTCTGGTATCGGGGGGCTTGGGTCGATCGAGCACTATCACAAGATTCTGCAGGAAAAAGGCCCCGGGCGTGTCTCGCCATTTTTCATCCCCATGACCATCATCAATCTGGCCTCCGGGCAGGTGGCGATCAGGCTGGGCGCCAAGGGGCCGAACTCCTGTGCGGTGACCGCCTGTGCGACGGGTAATCATTGCATCGGCGACGCGTACCGGCTGATTCAGGCCGGTGATGCTGATGTCATGATCGCTGGCGGGGCGGAAGCTGCCATCACGCCGTTGGGGGTCGCAGGGTTTGCGGCGGCGAAAGCCTTGTCATTTCGCAACGACGATCCGGTGAAAGCGAGCCGGCCATTCGAGAAAGACCGCGACGGGTTCGTGCTCGGCGAAGGCGCTGGAGTCGTGGTGTTGGAAGAATTAGAGCACGCGCGTCGGCGTGGCGTTCGCATCTATGCCGAATTGATCGGCTACGGCATGAACAGCGACGCCTACCATATTACTGCCCCGTCTGAAGAGGGCGAAGGCGCAGTCCGGTGCATGGAGTTGGCGCTCAAGGATGCCGGTATCCGTAGGGACCAGGTCGGGTATATCAACGCGCATGGCACGTCGACGATGGCGGATGCCATTGAAACCAAGGCCATTAAGCAGGTGTTCAGTGAGCAGGCCTACCACATACCGGTCAGTTCGACCAAGTCGATGACCGGCCACCTACTCGGGGCGGCTGGCGGGATTGAAGCGGTGTTTACGGTTCTGGCGCTTCACCACGGGATCCTTCCTCCGACGATCAACCTGGATCATCCGGACCCTGCCTGCGACCTGGACTATGTTCCGCATAGGGCTAGACCGGCTACGGTAACGGTGGCGCTGTCGAATTCTTTTGGATTCGGAGGGGTCAATGCCTGCCTGCTCTTCAGAAAGCCTGATGTCTAACCGGCATCATTCATGAGCGCTTCAGCTACAACCGCCGATCCGCTGCTATCACAAATCTCCGGCCGGCAGGCTCATCTCTCTGACGGGGGCAGGCACCGTCGCAGGCGACGGAGAGAGTTCCCTGGGCTCCGTGCGCAGGTCTCACCACTATGACTTCGGCTAGTTCTGCCGACTTGCTTCAATCCTCGTTGGGTTACCGATTCAAGGCGCTTGCCTTGCTCGAGGAGGCCTTGACCCATTCCTCTCTCGTCAACGAACAGAAAACAGCGTCGCCTCCACATAACGAGCGGCTTGAATTCCTCGGCGATGCCGTGTTGTCGCTCGCGATCAGTGAGTATCTCGCGTCTGTGTTGCCCCAGTCTTCAGAGGGGGCACTCTCGAAGGTGAAAGCACAGTTGGTCAGTGAGGCCTCATTGGCGCAGGCGGCCCGCAGGCTCGGACTCGGGGAGCATCTCAAGCTCGGGCGCGGGGAGGACCGTTCGAAGGGGCGTGAGAAAGATTCGTTGTTGGCCGATGCGCTGGAGGCGGTGCTTGCGGCGGTTCATCTTGACGGAGGATTCGAGGCAAGCCGCAGCGTGACGCGCCGGATTTTTGCAGAGGAACTCACACATGTTGCCTCGCAACAGGAGCAGCCTGGGGCGGGCGACTACAAAACTCAGTTTCAAGAGTGGTGCCAAAAGCGGCATGACACGTTGCCGCGCTATGCGACGGTTCGAGAAACAGGGCCAGACCACCAGAAGTTATTCGAGGTGGAACTGTCCATTCAGGGCCAGGTCGTGGGTAGAGGGTCCGGACGAAGTAAAAAGGAAGCAGAGCAACAGGCGGCGAAGCAGGCTCTCCAACAGTTACAGGCCTGATCGGCTCGCCATGGTAAGGTGACCTCGCAGTGAAATCAGATATCATTTCAGGGAGGCTCATGATGCGGAGACGAATTATCGTGAGGATGGCGGTGGTGGCGCTCGTGCTGGGAGGGAGTCTGTTGCTGGGGATGGGTACCCTCTTTGCGGCTGACAAGTCTCCGGCAGGAACTGCAGAAGGCGTGAAAGGCCCCAAGGCCACGCTCAAAACAAAGTTTGGCGATATGGAAATTGTCTTCTTTCCGGAGAAGGCTCCCAAGCATGTTGAAAATTTCTTCGCATTGGCGAAATCGGGTTTCTATAACGGCACGATCTTTCATCGGGTGATTCCAGGGTTCATGATCCAGGGCGGCGATCCCAATACCAAGGATCTGAACAAGCCGGAGACCTATGGCCAGGGGGGACCGAGCCAGAAGCTCAAAGCCGAGTTCAACGACATCCCCCATAGGCGAGGGATTGTCTCCATGGCACGCACGAACGATCCCAACAGCGCCGGTTCGCAGTTCTTCATTGTCGTGAAGGATTCGAATTTTCTCGATGGGCAATATACGGTCTTTGGCGAGGTGGTGAAAGGGATGGATGTGGCGGATAAGATTGTCAGCTTGCCAAGGAACAGCCGCGATCTTCCCACAGAGCGCGTCGAGATCACAGTCGTGGCGGGCGAGTAAGCGATGCGAGGTTGGCGGACTATGACGCATGATGCTGCTGTCATAAGAAGTCTTGTGCTGGGCGGCCTACTGTTGGGGATTGGCCTTCTCACTGGCTGTGGAGGAAAGGCCGAGGTGGTACCGGTTACGCCTCCGTCTAGCCCTGGCCCAAGAGCTATCATCAAGACGAAGTTCGGAGACATGCATCTCAAATTCTATCCGGATGTGGCTCCGAATCATGTTGGAAACTTCATCAAGCTGGCCAAATCAGGCTTTTACGATGGGACGATCTTTCATCGGGTGATTCCAGGATTCATGATCCAGGGTGGTGATCCCAATACCAAGAGCTCGCTGCGCAAGGACACCTATGGGCAGGGCGGACCCAAAGATGAAAAGGGCAATCCCATCCTCCTCAAGGCGGAATTCAGTGACATTCCACACAAGCGCGGCATTGTGTCGATGGCGCGAGCGAACGAGCCGGACACCGCTGGGTCGCAGTTCTTCATTGTCGTCGAGCCGTCTCCCTTCCTCGATGGAAAATATACGGCGTTTGGCGAAGTGGTTAGAGGGCTTGGAGTCGCCGACAAGATCGTGGCTGTCCCAAGAAACGCTCAGGACCTTCCGAACGAGCGAATTGAGATGATGGTGACGATTGTTGAGTAGCCGTGCGGTCTCACGGACTCCCGTGCACCCAGAGCGCGCACAATAAGAATGTGCTCGCTCGATGTGCGCAGTTGGAGTCCATGAGACCGTGCTGCTTGTGGAGTGTACAAAGTAGAAGAACGGATGCTATTTGATGGTATCGATGAACGCACGGAGGCGGGCTCGTTCGGACGGGAAGAACAGAATGAAGCTCAGGCCGAACGCACGACCTGAGACCCAACGTACAGAGGCTCGTTCGACTTTGACCGGAGGCGACTGGTCGGGAAGGTAAATTGCGAGCTCGACGTCGAGCCCTTCCGCCATATTGATGTCGGATTCGGCTCGACAGCCGGACGTTGAGATGTTTGTGACTGTCGCATCGCCTTCAATCTCTCCGGAAGCAAATCCCAGGATGCAGCGTAACTCCACTCGGCGCGCTTTTCTGATCTTTTGCTCTCTCCCAGCGCTCATGGTCAATGTCCTACCGTACTGGGCAGTGGTTCCCCGTCAGTGGTGATGACAGCCAGGTCCATGGGTATGGGGTTCAGGCGCCGGTGGTGGCATGAACTGCTGTCCTGGCAAAATGATGTGGCCCGGTTCGCGTTGCTTGGTCAGGTGTTCGGCAATGTCAGGATGGTAGGCTCGCACATACCCGATGAGTCCACTGAGGAACCGTTGTGATTGGAGGTCCGTGCCGGAAAAGCGCGAGATGAAGGTGATCGCACGGTCCAATATTTCCGGTGCGGAGGACATGTCGGCGATCTGCTGAGGATTCTGTTTTTTGAACGTGTCGTATTCCTTCTTGAGATATTCCGCGAATACCGGCATCGGTGCAGCAGGTATATGAAGGGGGCTGAGCGTCCGTCGCAAGGCCTGCAGCGCTGCCACGACTTCCGCATCTTGCCCGTCGCGGCGCCCTTGGAAGTATCCGAAAATCACCACTTCAACGAGATTGAACAGCGCGACGGACTTTTCACCGCCCAGATCAGTCAACTCGCGATAAAAGTCGCGGCGTATCGGCATAAATTGCACAGCCAGTCGTTTCTGCTGGTAGTCGCTCCCGGATTCGAGATACATGCAATCAACCGGGCATCCGACCCGCACGATCCGGTGTTCGCCGCAACATTGGCTGCAGATCAGCCCCCCCAGGGCGGGGCATGGCCGCTTGCCTTTCCGCTGTGAACAATAGGCGCAGTGGCTCATTTTTTTATTGGTCCTTCTGCTTCCGGCTTCGGCGGAGGGGGAATAAATCCGTAGTCTGCCAATGTCCGTTTCTCTTGTTTGGACTTTGCGCTGCTGGGGGTTTCAAGTCCGTTCATTTCAGCCGCATGGGCCGACTCAAACGGGACAAGGATGAGGTTGTTCGCACGGTCGATGCTCAGGTCTCCCGGCGAGGGGAGAAACTCGGCGATGACTTGAAACCGTTTGTCCCAGGTCATGCGCCACACCTTTCCCGTCGTGAAATCCGAGACGTACATATTTCCCCACCGGTCGAAATCCACTCCACGTAGATTCTGGAAGCGGTTGGAAAAGAATCCGTTGGAGAAGAGTTCCGTCACCACACCTTCTGGAGAGACCTCGAAGATTTTGCCCTTGTCCCAGCTCACTGCAATGATCTGGCCGGACTTGGGATGGACAACAAGGCCCGAGGGACCGGCCAGGGCCAGGTCTGTGACTAGCACCGACAGTGTCTGGGTGGCCAGATCGACTCGATAGATCGTGTTGGCCTTCTGATCGGAGCAGTACAAGTGCCCCTTGCCATCGAAGGCCACGTCGCTCAAAGAGGCTTGTGGCATCTCAGATTGTGAGGGAGGCGGTGATCGGACGGTGAGCGTCATGACCGGCTCGCCAGTGGCAGTGTTAAAACCCCGTAGAGTATTGAGGTCCGCCACGTAGAGCACGTGTTCCACCACGGCCATGCCTTTGGGGGCATGAAGGGTCACGTCACCCTTTCCGCCCTGGATGAATTTGAGATTCAGGAGCTTGCCATGAGGATCCAGCTTGGTGATGAATCCGTTGTTATCGGCGGTTTCCGCCTCGCCGTTCACGCTCGAAATAAAATAGCCCTTCTCGATGGGATCATTCACAAAGCTATAGGGAGACTGGAGTTCCGTCATGGTAATCTGGGCGCTGAGCGGGCTGACGATCGCAACGGATGCGATCATGATGAGCAAGGCCGCAGGATGGCGGATGACGCGTGTCAGAAGGGACATCACGGAGGAGGTTCTGTTCACAAGGTCGATGGCTGTTGATCTTGGTTGCCGAATCCATCGTAGCTGTCAAGCGAAGAACCTGTCAAGAAACGGACGTAAGGCGAACGGGCGTAAGGTGTGAGGTGTAAGGGGTAAGTAGCCAGTGATCGATCGCATAACTCTCTCGTCCCTCGCGTCACCCCTCACGTTTCGCGCCTGACGCCTCACGGCTTAGGCGGGTCGTTGACTTGATCAAAAATGCCCTGGTATGGTGCCTTGCTTTTTTCCTGAAGCTCACTCAAGGGAGGTGGAATCCGTGGCAGCACGATTGATTGATGGCAAAGCGTTGGCATTGCAAATCCGTGAGGGGCTCGTAACTGAATCGGCGGCGGTCTTGGCTAAGACAGGGGTGAAACCTGGCCTGGCGACGATTCTGGTGGGCGACGATCCCGCCTCGCATCTCTATGTGAAGAGCAAACAAAAAGCCTGTGATGCGGCGGGCATCTATATCGATGATCACAAATTGCCGGCGAGTACAACGCAAGCAGAGCTGTTGGCCCTGATTGAAAGGGAAAATGCGGACTCCAGGATCCACGGGATATTGGTTCAATTGCCGCTCCCGAAGCATATCGACAGCAAAGTCGTACTCGAAGCTGTGTCCCCTGACAAGGACGCAGACGGGTTTCATCCGTACAATTTCGGTCGACTTGTTGAGGGGCATCCCGTGTTTGAGGCCTGCACACCGAAGGGCGTCATTAAGATGATCGAATCCACCGGCGTGAAGATCGAGGGGAAGCGCGCCGTCGTATTGGGACGGAGCAATATCGTCGGCAAGCCCTTGGCGCTCATGTTGCTCCAGCGCAATGCCACAGTGACGATCTGTCACTCCAAGACCAAGGATTTGCCGGCGGTGTGCCGCGAAGCCGAGCTGTTGCTGGTGGCGATTGGGAAGGCCAAATTTGTCACGGCCGACATGGTGCGCGAAGGGGCGGTTGTCATCGATGTGGGAACGAACCGGCTCCCCGATGGAAAAGTGGTGGGAGACGTTGACTTTGAACCGGTCAGCCAAAAGGCGGGCTGGATCAGTCCTGTGCCGGGTGGTGTGGGGCCGATGACGATCGCGATGTTGCTGGACAACACGGTGGAGTCTGCGAAGAGAATGGCGAAGATGTTGTAGAAGGATGGGGGCTCCCTTGCTCGCTGCCCGCGCACGATCAGAATGTGCTCGGTCAATGCGCGCAGTAGGGAGCCCCCAATCCTCCTACAACAGTGGGTGAAGTGTAAGGGGGTACGGAAAGAAGATGAGCCAAGAACCGCGGCGGTTGAAGGAAGTGCTCGATAGCGGACAGTTTGCTGTTACGATTGAGTACAACCCTCCCAAAGGCACCAACATTTCTGGTGTGTTGGAAAATGCCAAACAGCTGGTAGGACGTGTGCATGGGGTCAACGTGACGGACAACACGGCTGCCATCGTGCGGGCCGGTTCCCTTCCCGTGTGCCGACTCCTCTATGAACTCGGCCATGATCCGGTCATGCAGATGACCTGCCGTGATCGGAATCGAATCGCGATGCAGTCGGACCTCATGGGTGCCTCCATGCTCGGCATCCGCAATATTCTCTGTCTCACCGGAGACTATCCGACGGTTGGGGACCATAAAGAGGCAAAACCCGTCTATGATCTGGACTCAGTTCAAGTCATGCAGCTCGTGCAGGGACTCAACAACGGGCAGGATTTTGTAGGAAACAAGCTAGATGGCGCCACGCAGTTTACCATCGGGGCTGCGGTAACTCCGGAGGCAGATCCGCTTGGCCCGATGCTCGCCAAGTTCGAAGTGAAGGTAAAAGCTGGCGCTCAGTTTTTCCAGACGCAGGCAATATACCATCCGGAGCAATTTGCCTCCTTTATGAAGGCGGTGCGCCCTTTTAAGGTCAAGGTGCTGGCGGGAATTCTTGTCCTCCGGAACGCCAAGATGGCGGAGTTCATGAATGCCAATATTCCTGGCGTGTCAGTTCCCCAGGAGATGATCGATGAACTCAGGGCTGCCGGCCCCGAGCGGGCCGAGGATGTGGGGGTGGACATCGCGGTGCGGACGATCAAGGCGGTGCAGCCATACTGCGATGGAGTGCATATCATGGCGATTAAGGCGACCCATCGGCTGGCTGACATTATCACCAAAGCAGAAGTGGGTTGATGACGATTCCAGAGTTTCAGCGGCACAAACGGGACAAGAAGAAGATCATCGTCGTTACGGCTTACGACGCGCTGTTCACGCGCATTGTCGAACAGGCTGGCATTGAAGCAATCCTGGTCGGGGATTCACTGGGTATCGTCGTACAGGGGAAGGCCAACACGTTATCTGTGACGATGGACGATATGCTCTATCACACCAAACTTGTGGCTGGAGCGGCCCAACGAGCGCTCGTCATCGGCGATATGCCCTTCATGTCCTATCAAGCCAGCCAGGAAGACGCGCTTCGCAATGCGGGACGGTTTCTACAGGTTGGGGCTCAGGCAGTCAAGTTGGAAGGCGGCATGGCTGTGGTAGATCAGGTGGCTGCGATGACCGAGATCGGAATTCCGGTGATGGGGCATCTTGGTATGACTCCCCAATCTGTGCATCGATTTGGCGGCCACAAAGTACAAGGGAAGGAATCGGATCATGCGCATGCAATGCTGAATGATGCCAAAGCTCTTGAAGCAGCCGGCGCCTTTGGGATCGTGCTCGAAGCGATTCCTGCCGAGTTAGCCAAGACAATTACAGAACAGGTGTCCATTCCTACCATCGGGATCGGCGCCGGCCCACACTGTGATGGACAGGTCCTTGTGCTCTATGATCTTCTCGGATTATTCGACGATTTCGTACCAAAATTTGTGAAGCCCTACGCGCACCTCAAGGCGGATGCGTTACAAGCCCTTTGCCGTTACAAAGAAGAAGTCGAGCAGGGCAAGTTTCCAAGCGATTCCGAGTCCTACCACTAACAAGCTGCTGAAAATAACAGGCTGCTGAAAAAGGCCTCCAACTTCGTTCTCGGGTCGAAAGAATCCTCAACGTACCCCAGAGGGTACGCCTCCGGTTCTTTCTCGCCTGCGGCCTCGTTGGATGACCTTTTTGAGCAGCCTGACCGACTGCATCCGCAACTAGATCTTCGAGGCTTTAAGCGAAGAAGGGGGTTCAAGCGCAAGGCGAATTTGATAGGGCGTAGAATTCGCAAGCGGTGTGGAGATAACCCTGTACGCTTCAGAAAAAGCGATGACGTCGATTCCCATATAATGTTGGGGCAGATTTTGAAGACGAGCGAGCCCGCTGCGCGTGAGTTTTTGCGCGGCTTGTTCGTTGCCGAGGAATCGCTTGAGGTTTGCGGCAGCGAACTGGATGAAGGCCTGGAGGAAGTTTCCCTGCTCGCTGTTGCGTCCCATCGTGTGCCACAGCCCCTCGAAGACCTCGTGACATTCCCACCAATAGGCGAAATTGTAGAGGTCAATTCCATACAGATAGTCCTCAGAAGTTTGCCAGCGGTCGGCAGGGAATGGCGTGGGTTTCGGCTCCGGCAGTCCATAGGAATGCCCGCGTGGATCACGGCGCGGATGTGGGCCTCTTCCGGGCACGAAATGGTATGAGGGGAAGGGACGGGTTGAGTAGCGGGGCCAGTGCGGGTCGGGCGGTTCAGGCTCAGTCACCACGGCACCCGAAGTTGCTGCAGTCGACTTGAAATACCATCCGGTCTTCTAATCTCATGGCTGTGAGCTGTCGCCCCCATACACACCCGCTGTCGATGGCTATGAGATGTTCCTCGCAATGAAGTCCCAGCGAAGCCCAATGTCCGCAGATGATGGTCGTGTCGTCGCGTTTCCGATGAGGGACTCGAAACCAGGGGAAAAAACCGGCGGGAATTTGATCCGGTGGTCCGGTGTACGAAGATTCCATCAAGCCAGCAGCCGAACAGGCCCGGAGCCTGGTCAGTACTTTGATGATGGCGGCAAGCCTGGTCGGGCCGGTCAGTTTCGGAGACCACTGCAATTGTTTGCTGGGATAGAGGGCAAGAAGCACGTTCTTGTAGTAGGGACTTCGTAACCCGGTTTCAACTTCATGCGCCAGTTCCTCTGCCTCATCGATCGACCATTGCGGCAGTAAGCCGGCGTGGACAAGAACGAACTGCTGTTCGCGGTAAAGGAGGCGTTGCTGGCGTAGCCAGCCGAGCAACTCATCACGATCTGGTGCCGCAAGAATCGCCTGCAGCGTGTCTTCCGGGCGCATCGCCGTGATGTTCTCGGCAACGGCCAGTAAGAACAAGTCGTGATTGCCCAACACGACGACTGCCGAATCCCCAAGGCTTTTAATATAGCGGAGGACCTTCAGTGAGTCCGGCCCGCGATTCACCAGATCGCCGACGAACCACAGGCGATCGGATCCTGCGTCAAATCGAATGTGTTCGATCAGGCGTTGCAAGGGTTCATAGCATCCCTGCACATCGCCGATTGCATAGATAGCCATCAGCGTGAGTTACTCAGGCCAAGGCGCACGGATAGAGAATGGGGCTTACGGATATTTCGCCTCGATGATGCTTCGGAGTCCACCTCGGGCGGCGAAGGTGCCGGTCACTCTGGCCCACACGGGCCGGCAGGCGTTCGCGACGTCGTGCAGGATGCGGTTGACGGCATTCTCATAGAAGATGCCGAGATTTCTATACGCATGGAGATACATTTTCAACGACTTCAACTCCAGGCACGCCTTGTCCGGCATATAGTGCACGGTGATCGTGCCGAAGTCTGGAAGGCCGGTCTTTGGGCAGATCGCTGTATATTCCGGGATTTCGATGGTGATTTCGTAGCCCTTGTACTGGTTCGGAAATGTTTCAATGTCCGGAAGAGGAGCAGTCATGCCGCTCTTTGCATGC
>JACAFD010000182.1 GCA_013388555.1 Nitrospirota bacterium
GTCTGGCTTGGTGATTCTTGACGTGCGGGGGCGGGCAGCCTACGAGTTCGGCGGCCATATTCCCGGTGCGGTCCATTCGACCTGGCATGAGTACAGCGATCCGAATGCCGTGCCGAAGGGATTGCTCGACCCAGATCGTGGACGCATGGAACAGAAGATTCGCACCTTGGGCATCAGTCAAGACAGCGATGTGGTCATCTATTCCAATCCGTTCGACAACTGGGGCGACGAAGGCCGCATGTTCTGGATGTTGGAGTATCTCGGACACCCGCGACTGCGTATTCTCGACGGGGGCTGGGTCAAGTGGGTGCAGGAAAAACGACCGTTCGAACATGGGAGTGTGACGCCCAATCCCGGGACCTTCACTGTCAAGCCGGTGGCAACCTTGATTGCCGGCAAAGACGAACTGAAACACCTCGTGAAGCAGCCGCATCCTGGCACAGTGATTGTCGACGCGCGCAGTCTCGAGGAATATCTTGGGAAAGAGGTGTCAGGGATACCACGGCCCGGCCACATCCCCTCCGCGATTCATCTGGCTTGGAATGGATTTCTTCAAGCGGACGCCACGGTGAAAGGTCTTCAGACAATCACAGAAATCCTCTTCGACAAGGGTCTCACACAAGACCAAGAGGTCATCTGCTATTGCACCGGCGGCGTCCGATCAGGCTGGCTGTATTTTGTTCTCAAACTGGCTGGATATCGGAAGGTCCGCATCTATCCGGGATCCTGGTGGGAATGGAGTCGGGACTTCGCCTGTCCGGTGGAAAAAGACGCCAAGGGATTACAGCACATCCTGAACGTCGGTCCCCAGTTGAGGCCTTCTTGACAGTGAATATACGGCTGTGTAAGGTGAAGGGCATCAAGGATTTTGCCGATACCGTTCACTTGTTGAATGAACCTTAACCCCTGAGGAGGAACCAATGAAGAGGAGAATTCACCGCGGAGCATTGGTCATGGCAGCAGTTGCCGCACTTGTCGGTTTCCCGCTGTTCAGCGGGCTCGCCCTTGCAGCGGATAAGCATGGGGCAGAAGCCTTGGAACATGCCAAGGAAGCTGTGGCTCATGGCAAACAGGGACATGCCGATGCTGCCGTGCAGCATTGTGAGGAGGCACTCAAGCATGCCGGGGCGGCAGGGAAGAATCCGCATGTCGATGAAGGGATCAAGCATCTCAAGGAATGCGTTGAGCATGGCAAAGCTGGTCATGCAGATGTAGCCACGCAACATGCCGAAGGCGCGGTCACCCATTTGTCCGAAGTGAAGTAAATCATTCGGTCTGAGATTGTTATTGAACGGGCAGGGGTAACCCTGCCCGTTTTATTCTGGGGATGTGACGATCATGCTGGTCGGGTTTTTCCAGTTTGCTCCACGGTTCGGCGAGGTGTCTCACAATCTAGATAGGGTTGTGGAAACACTCGACCGGGCTGACGCCGATCTGATCGTGTTGCCGGAGTTATTCGCGTCCGGGTATCAGTTCGTGTCACAACAAGAAGCGGTTGCGTTATCAGAGTCGGTGCCGGAGGGGCCAACGACACAACGGCTCATAGATCTTGCCAAGCGGCGTGAGATGGTGATTGTCGCAGGCCTTCCGGAGCGCGCCGGAGCCGCTTGTTATAACTCCGCAGTGGTTGTGGGCCCGTCTGGATTTATCGGGTGTTATCGCAAGACACATCTCTTCTTTGAAGAAACGCTATTCTTTACGCCCGGCGATACGGGATTTCAGGTGTGGGATATCGGGCCGGCCAAGATCGGGGTGATGATCTGTTTTGATTGGTACTATCCGGAGTCAGCCCGTACGTTGGCGCTCAAGGGGGCAGAGATCATCTGCCATCCCTCCAACCTTATTTTGCCCAATTGCCCGGACTCCATGCCGGTTCGGTGTCTGGAAAATCGGGTGTTCGCGGTCACGAGCAATCGCACAGGCAGCGAAGCACGAAGCGGCAAGGATCAGCTGACATTTATCGGGAATAGCGAAGTCGTCGCTCCACGTGGGGCCATTCTGCATCGCGCACCACGAGACCAGGAAGAACTCTATGTTGTTGAGATCGATCCTGCCGATGCGCGAAATAAAGCCCTCACGCCCTACAATAATCTGCTTCGCGATCGACGAGAAGCCCTCTACCGATAGCACGATCGCGGGGTGCTTTTGTTTGGTCTATTTGGTTTGTTTGGTAGAACGAAAGTAACCAAATGAACTAAACAAAGCAGATGAACCAGATCAACCCATTCAGAGAATCCGATTTGTTGTGACGCTTGCGTGGCATAAATCATCGCGGTAGGATAATACCCATGAAAGCTCCACTCGCAAAAGGCGTCTTCTTGATCGCAGCACCGTCCTTGCGCGATCCGAATTTTCGGCAGACCGTGGTGTTGCTCTGCGAGCATGGGGCCGAAGGTGCGCTGGGTGTCGTCGTGAATCGCCCGACGGCGATGTCGGTCTCGGAGGCATTACCTCAAGTACCGATCCTCGAAGGTCAACGGCACGTGCTCTTCTCCGGAGGGCCGGTGCAAACGAACCAGGTGATGATGCTCTATCGCTTGGATCAATTGCCTGAGAATTCCCATCATGTTTTTGACGGGATCTGTCTGGGCGGGGACACAGATCTGGTCGATCGTATTTTAACTACCAGTGGAGGGCGCGAAGCCTTTCGTGCCTATATCGGGTATTCCGGCTGGGGGCCAGGGCAACTGGAATCTGAAATGCAGACCGGTTCCTGGTTCACCGTTCCGGCAGATCCCAATGCTGTCTTCGCCACAGATCCTGCACGTATCTGGCCGGATATGGTCAGCGCGATGGGTGACGAATATCGCCTTTACGCGGATATGCCCTTCGACCCCTCCTTGAATTAATCGCGTGGTTTCCACCGTTACCTTCGTTGCGGCCCTCGCGCTCAGAGTGTTACGCTAATATTATTATGTCGCAGGCACAGGCCGACTCACCTCTCACCTGGTTTCGTCTCGGAATAGTCGTTATCGCCTTCAGCCTCGCCGGTTTACTTTCATCTTGTGGCGTGGCCTATACCATCATCAAGTCGGAATCCAAGCTAGACCGGCTCGCCGTGCCCATGACAAAGGCCGAGGTAATCGAGCAGGTTGGACAGCCGGACCGTGTGTTGCGTGACGATGGCCATCTACTGGTCTGGGAATACTCCCTCACGGCCCGCAAACAGTGGCTCTATGAGCTGGCGCTCTGTCCGCTCTCGGTGTGGGTCGGTGGCTGCATTTTTTATCCCTTCACTAACATCGCTGCAGAACATCAACGCGAATATCCGCACCACATTGTGTTGGTGAACGAGGAACTCTGCGCCTGGGGTGCGCCGGCTGCGATTCTCCAGCGGCGCCGCGCCTGTGCCTCGTTGGGCACCGCCACCCTGGGATCTGGCGGGATGCGAGGACGTCCTGAGCCGGTTGTGACCGGCATCGGCCCGATCAACCGAGATACCATCGATCGCTATCGGACAATGGCAGTCATGTTGTTTGAGGACGCGCCCGATGCGCAGGGATCGGGGTCGCGTGTCGCCGGGATTGTGACGACCTTACTCCTGGATCTTGATATTAATATCGTTGAGCGGGCTGAGCTTGACGAAGTGTTCAAGGAGCAGGTCATCCAACTACAGCATGCCGACGATGCTGACGTGCTGAAAGTCGGGCGACTGGTCGGTGCGCAGGCTATTGTGGCTGGTGAAGTGCAACAATGGGAGCGATCAGAAAGCGATCAGGCCAACCGTGTATCACTGGCTTTCCGGATGATCGATGTCGAAAGCGGTGTGGTGTTATTCAGCGGGGGAGGATACGGTTCTGATCCCACGACCGATGATCCCGAAGGCTTAGCCCGCGTGATCGCGAATCGTATTCTCTCCCGGTTCGGCTCACAAACGGGATTGCTCGGGTCCGGACGGATCGGAGTTAACTGGGAGCTACAAGAATTAGGCGATGCTCGATACTATCTTGTGAGGGAACTGCGCGGTGGGTTACCGGCCGAGAAAGCGGGCCTCAAGGTGGGAGATCGAGTAATCGCCTGTAACGGCGCAGTATTATCCCGCGTGTCATCTGAGCGGGAAGCGAAACGGCTCTGTCAGGTCGAGGCAGGACAGACACTCAAGTTGGATGTGCGTCGAGCGAATCAGCCAATTGAAGTAATGATCCCTGCTGAAAAGCGCCCGGGTCTCTGACGCCGGGTGATACAAGAGTGTCAGCAACCATTGTTGTGTACAGCCGGCATGAGCGCGTCTGCTAAGAATCGTCCGGTGTAAGAAGCCGCTACCTTCGCCACCTGTTCCGGTCGTCCCTCTGCAACAATCCGTCCGCCTGCCGAGCCGCCTTCCGGGCCTAGGTCGATAATCCAATCAGCCGACTTGATGACGTCGAGGTTGTGTTCCACCACCACCACAGTATTGCCACTGTTCACCAGTTTCTGCAGCATCGCCAGGAGTTTCTTGATGTCTTCGACATGCAGGCCGGTGGTCGGCTCATCCATGATGTAGAGGACATTAGGGGACTGGCTCCGGCCTAGCCGGTGCCTGCCCCCGTCCCCGTTCGTCAGTTCGGAGGCGATTTTCAATCGCTGGGCCTCGCCGCCTGAGAGGGTCGTCGCAGGCTGGCCGAGCCGTAGATAGCCGAGGCCGATGGATGAGAGGAGGTGGAGCTTTTCGGTGAGCTTGGGCGAACCACTAAAAAATCCCAGCGCCTCTTCAGCCGTCATCTGCAACACCTCATGAATCGTTTTTCCTCGATAGCGAATAGAGAGGATGTGTGGTTTGAAACGCTTCCCGTCGCAGGCTTCGCAGGTGGCATAGATATCTTCGAAGAAATACATCTCGAGCTTTTCGACGCCGCTTCCTTCACACCGATCGCACCGGCCTCCAGTGGTATTGAAGGAGAAATGGCCTGCCGTGAGTCCTTGCCGGAGCGCATCGCGTTCAGAAGCAAAGTGAGCGCGGACCTCATCAAACGCCTTGAGGTAGGTAATCGGATTCGAGCGAGGTGTTCGTCCGATCGGTTCTTGATCGATGAGCTTGATACCGGTCAGGTGCTCGATCCCCTTAATTGCACGAAACCGGCCCATGGGGAGTGATTCGACACGAAAGGCGCGAGCGACTGCCCTATAGAGCGTATCTTCAACCAGCGTGCTCTTGCCGGACCCTGAGACACCGGTGACGCAGACTAACATGCCCAGCGGAAAGCGAATGAATAGATCCTTGAGGTTATGCTCGGAAGCTCCTGCAATTACGAGAAATTTACCATTCCCTCTTCGCCTTGATCGCGGGGTTGAAATCCCATCTTCGCCACGCAAGTAGCGCGCCGTGATTGACCGCCGATGTGCAATGAATTCCTGTTGTGGCGCCGCGCACATCACTTCGCCGCCCTTTTCTCCCGACAGGGGGCCCAGTTCGATAAGATAGTCGGCTGCCTGCATCATCTGGCGATCATGTTCGACCACGACTACCGTGTTGCCCTGGACTGCCAGCTCTCGCAGAATGCCGGCGAGTGTGGCGGTATCACGCGGGTGGAGACCGATGGTCGGTTCGTCGAGGACGTAGAGCGTGCCGACCAGGCGGGCGCCGAGCTGATTGGCCAAGGCTGCGCGCTGGGCCTCTCCTCCTGAGAGGGTACGGGTCTGACGGGAGAGTGTGAGATAACCGAGGCCTACGCGCAGGAGAAAGCCGAGCTTGGTCGTCAGTTGTCGTAGAATGTCACGGGCGATCTGTTCTTCATAGGGAGGGAGCGTGAGGGCTGTGGCCCATGCTGCAGCTTCTTCGATCGTGAGAGAAGACAGCTCGTGAATATCTTTGCCGGCAATCTTCACATAGCGCGCATCAGGGCGGAGACGAGATTCTTTACAGGCTGGGCAGGGAACCGGCGTTCGATAGCGGCTGAGCATCACGCGCACGTGCAACTTGTAGCGCTTCCCTTCCAAATATTCGAAAAACTGCTGTACTCCCTCCAGTTTCCCCTCCCCCTGCCAGATTATCTGGTGGATATGCTGCGGAAGGTCTTTGTAGGGGGTCATGAGGTCTACTCCACGCCGCTTCATGGAGAGGAGCATTTGCTTCTGCCACCAATCGCCGCTGGGTTTGCTCCAGGGTTCAATCGCGCCTTGCGCCAATGATTTGCTGTGGTCGGGAATAACGAGGTCGCGATCGTAACGGAGAATATTGCCGAATCCTTTGCACTCGGGACAGGCACCAAGTGGATGGTTGAAGGAAAAAAGGACTGGACGAATCGGCTCGAAGGTTCGCCCGCATTGCTGGCAGCGAAAGTCTGTGCTGTAGGTTCTGGGGCCCTGGTCGATGACCTCTACGAGGCACAGGCCTTCGCCCTCGCGGAATGCAGTTTCGATCGCTTCGACTAGGCGGGACCGGTTATCTTCCCGGATTACCAGCCGATCGAGGATCACATGGAGATGATCCGGTCTGGTTTTGGGAAGGCTATGGGTGTCATGGAGATCGAGGATCTCTACGCCGCATCGCACTCTGCTGAATCCGCGGAGCAAGAGTGATTGGAGAAAGACTTGGTCCTGTTTCGGCGCCGGCGCTGTGACAGGGAACAAGATCATCGCCCGGGCTTCGCTGCAATGGATTAGGAGGTCTTCGGCGACGCTGGCAGGGTCAAAACTGCGCGCGCCAATCGCACAATCGGGACAGACCGGATGCCCCACTTTGGCGAACAGCAGCCGCAAGAGGTCGGCAATCTCGGTTGTGGTTCCGACCGTCGAGCGTGCGGTGCGAATCGGATTCTTCTGTTCGATTGCGATGGCGGGGCGGACGTTGATCAAGCGGTCGACATCGGGCCGATTGACCTTATCGAGAAACATGCGGGCATAGGTGGAGAGTGATTCGATATAGCGCCATTGGCCTTCGGCAAATAGAGTATCGAACGCGAGAGAGGATTTCCCTGATCCTGATACCCCTGTGATTGCCGTGACCTGATTGTGGGGAATACGGAGCGAAATGTTCTTCAGATTATTCTGTTTCGCGCCTTCGACGATCAGATCACCGGAAGTGTGAGAAGAGAGCATAGTGTCGGGCACGAGCAGCCTTTGTCTGGAGTGGAAAAAGATGTATCGTAGCAAGCAGGCCTAGATAGGTGCAACTTGGGTGAGTCACAAGCGAGGTGGGAAAGGCCAATGGACCAGGCTGCGGAGAGCAAAGAAGGCGAAAGGTGAGACTGTGGTTAAGTAAGGATCAGACTTGTTCCAGCTCGACCCGAACCTCAACCTTGAGTGTTCAGCAGCTGAGGACTATTTCGGGACCCTGTTAGAGCGAGGACTCAAGCAGGGATGAACTTCAGCGCCACGCCGTTGATGCAGTAGCGTAACCCTGTCGGTTTTGGGCCATCTTTAAAAATATGGCCCTGATGCCCCTCGCAGCGCGCACAGTGGACCTCGGTCCTTGGAAAAATCAGCTTGTAGTCGGTGGAGGATTCGACCACCTTGGGATCGATCGGCTGCCAGAAGCTGGGCCAGCCTGTGCCGCTGTCGAATTTATGCTCGGATGAATAGGCTGGGAGGTCACAGCCGGCACAATAGTAGATTCCCGCCCTATGGTTATCGTGCATGTTGTCGGTAAAGGGCCGCTCCGTACCTTCACGCCGTAGGACCTGGTAGGCTCCTGGCGTAAGGAGTTTCTTCCACTCCTCGTCGGTCTTCACGACTTTAACAATGGGACCAATCTCAATCTTTGGTGGCGTAGCCATAGCGTTATTCCTTTCTTGTCTGGTCTTTCCCTGGATGGGTCGAGGAATCGAATTCATCCTTACACAGGAATTAGTCAGGGAGCAAGCCACTGGCAGACGGCGGAAAGCGCAGCGCGAATGCGGGCTGAGCGAAACGGATTGATCTGGTTCATCTGGTTTGCGTTGCTCATTTGGGTAGTCTAGTTCAATCAAACACACCAAATACACAAGCCGGTTCTTATCCTTCACGCGACACAGTCCATTCATGCTGGGGCCGGGGCAATGCTTGTTCCAAATCGGAAGCTTCCATGAGCTGCTACATCACAGTTGAAGACAGCGGGGAGGACCTCCTCGATCCGCTCCACCAAAATTAAGGTCAGATCCTCGCGCACTTCTTGCGGTATCTCCTTTAAATCCTTCTCATTGGACTTGGGCAGAATCACCCGTTTGATGCCGGCGCGATGAGCGGCCAACACCTTTTCCTTGATACCGCCAACGGGCAGGACTAAACCGCTCAGACTGATCTCTCCGGTCATTGCCGTATCGCTTCGTACCGCTTCTCCGATGTACGACGACGCAAGGGCCGTTGCCATTGCGATCCCGGCCGAAGGTCCGTCTTTCAGGATCGCTCCAGAAGGCACATGGATGTGCACGCCGTTACGTTTGAACTTGGAAATATCGAGTCCCATGCTCTCAGCATGCGACCAGAGGTAGCTTCGTGCAGCTCGCGCAGACTCTTGCATGACATCTCCCAACTGACCGGTGATCATCAATTCGTGGCTGCCGGGAAGCAACGTGGTTTCGATATAGAGAACATCTCCGCCGCTCGGAGTCCAGGCGAGCCCAGTGACGACGCCCGCAGGCAATACCTTGCGTGCTTCCTCCGGCATGAAACGTTCGGAGCCGAGCCACTCTCCAAGAACATCAGCCTGAATGGTGACGGGTCGTCGCTCCTGGCTTCCCGGCTGATCGGCGAAGGCCAGAGCGACTTTTCTTGTCAGTCGTCCCAGCATCTGTTCGAGTTGGCGCACGCCGGCCTCTCTCGTATAGCGGCTGATGACGAGGTTTAACACCACATCCGGCAGTATCGCTTGGCTGGCCTCCAGACCTGCTTCCTTGAGCCGCCTCGGCCATAAATAGCGGCGGGCGATCTCGGCTTTTTCCCTCTCGCTATAGCCTTGAAGACGAATGATCTCCATACGGTCCAACAGCGGCTGGCTGATCGTATCCAGTGTATTGGCGGTTGTAATGAAAAACACTTTCGATAGGTCAAACGGGAGATCGAGATAGTGGTCGCGGAATGTGTGGTTCTGCGCCGGATCGAGAATCTCCAAGAGCGCAGACGCAGGA
>JACAFD010000198.1 GCA_013388555.1 Nitrospirota bacterium
ATAGTAGAGTGAAGATGGTGATCGTCAGGATGGCTCCGCTGGAAATTCAGTTCGTCGTCAGGCTGATAATAACCATGTAGCACAAGAGGCTTGCCATGCAATCATATTTTGTTTCATGGATCGTTGTTCTCGGAATGGCGACGGGAGTGGCTGGATGCGCCTCGATAAAGCAATCCGGCGGGACGATGATAGTCGATCAATCGAACCATCATCGGCTGAACAGTTCACTGGCAATTATCGCCACATGGGATGGCCCCATGCTCGTGGAGCCATCAGCATATTCACCTACTGACTCGGTGAAACGCGCGATCATCGATGTACACTCTATACTCGGGAACGAGTCTCTGAAGCAGCCGGGCTGGTTTGAGGAACGCCGCCAACAAATTGAGCAAGTCATAAGAGATCGCGTCAACTTTGGGCAAATGGCCCAACGCTCTCTAGGAGTTCCTTGGACGACACTCAGCGACAAGGAACGACAGGAATTTGTGAACCTTTTCGTTCAGTTGATACGAGACACGGTTGCCAACAAGATCGACCAATATTATGGCGAACAGATTTTCTATCTCATTGAGCAACGTGAGGGTGGCTTTGCCCAGGTGAAAACCCACTTGATTGGCCCGAAGGTTGATACCTCATTAGATTTCCGGTTAGAGAACCAGTCCGGCAAATGGCTTGTGTACGACGTGGTCATTGACGGCATCAGTAGCGTGAGAAACTACCGGACACAGTTTAGTCAAATTATCCGCGATAACACCTACGCTAGACTAGTGGAGAAGATGAAACAGAGAGTGCACACCGTGAAATGGTTTGAAAAGACAGCACCCGCCGCAGTGGCGCTATTATCGACGGATACGTCCGAACGCCCTTGAGGCGAGCGTCGGGCTGTTTGCCGGATCTATTCTTCACATGTGAGCTGTTTTGAACAGATTCCTGTCCGGCTAATGGAATAGATGTAACCTGCATTTACACACGAATGGGCGTGTGTCCAAAGGAGGAAACCATGAGATATTCTGCTATGGCGATGCTCGTGTTAATCATGGGAGCTGCCGCTGGCTGTTCGATATCCAGCACAGCATCTGATTTGCGTGGCATCAAAGGGGTGGACGGCGACAAGCTGACGCACATCAACACGAGAAACTACGCGATCCACCTATTCATGACCAAACCGCTCTGGGGTGACGCCACACTGAACACGACAGTCCAAAATTTCGCAGATGAAGCCAAAAAAGTCGGTGCAACGAAGGTGCGCATTGTTCAATCTGATGAAGCCACAATGTGGTATCTCATCCCGATCTTGGGATTCATTTTTACCCCGGTTGCCACGACCGTCGCGGGAGATGCGCTTCTTCCATAATGCAAGCCCTCTCAGAAGCGACCGGGTCATGAATGGCGTGGGGAACTCGGTGGCTTCGGTGCAGCGGAGACGACAAATGGAGATCGGCGGCATGAGCCAAGCGAAGTCAAAGCGGTGGGTCTCGGATCCGAGGACTTGGCCCCAAGTGAGGCCTGTGCAACGTGATCCAATTTCGAACATCTATGCGTTCCGCATCTCTTACGTGGAGACGGCTCGAATAGAAGCCCTTCGGAAAGTTACGCCATCAAACGTACTGGGTGTCGTCCGTTATGATCGGAGTCCCGAGGAGCCCAATGGTGTAGGTGCCTATCCGGTTGTCTGCATCGATCTCCCGCAATTCAATGGTCCTCCGTTGGCCGAGGAATGGACGAGCAATCTGCCGCTCAGCTATCACCAGGCCGACGGAATCCACTGCGCCATGAACGATGAGGTGCTCTTTGGCTCGTTGCAAATGGAAGAACGCCAGGGCACGCTGCTGGATATCCTGACCTATAACGCCTATCGACGCCTGCTCACCCAAACGTGCGCTCTGGGATACCCACATTTGTTGCGCGTGTGGAATTTCTTCCCCCGTATCAACTGTGAATCCGGCGGACTGGAACGGTATCAGCGGTTTTGCATAGGACGACACCAGGCCCTGGCCGAGAAACTTTCGGGTTTCCCTGGAACCCTACCTGCGGGGACTGCCGTTGGGACGATGTCGGGTCCGCTACAAATTCATTTCCTGGCGGCGAAGCGGCCAGGAACGCACGTCGATAATCCTCGGCAGGTGCGAGCCTACGAGTATCCTCCCATCTATGGTCCGAGCAGCCCATCGTTTGCGAGAGCCACTCTGCAGCCATCTAGCTCCGGGGCTCACCTGCTCATCGCAGGCACGGCGAGCGTGGTCGGTCATGTGAGTGCCCACATCGGCGATCCGGGCAAACAAACGCTGGAAATCATCTACAACCTGAATGCACTGATCGCGCAGACTGAGCAGCTACACGGAGTCGCACGCGGGCAGTGGTCTGCACAGGCCCTCGTCAAGGTTTATATTCGACACCCAGAACATTTCGCGACGATTCGCGACATCCTTAAGGAGCAGCTGCCTTCCTATACTCAGGTTCTGTACCTTCAAGGAGAGATGTGCCGAAGCGAATTATTACTGGAGATCGAGGGAATCCTGGGTCAAGAAAAGACTATGGAGTTGAGTCAAACGGTATCGCCGCCCCTTGCTCGATTCCGCCAACCAACAACGTCCCGGCATGCGCAGCAGGATAACTCCAAGTTGGTGTCGTTACCACACTCCGCCCCGAATTCCCTCTAAACTTGGGAATTGATCTCGGCCTCACATGCGCCCACATACTCACATGCCATGGCATTTCACCATCGATGTGGACTGGGTTCCTGGTTCCGAGGTGGGGCTGGAAGGCTTGCTGGATTTCTGTGATCAACGGAAACTCAAGGCCACAATTTTTGTTGCCGGACGGTTTGCGGAGACCTATCCGGATCTGATCAGAGAGTGTTGGCGTCGAGGGCACGAACTCGGCACGCATGGGTGGGAACACGGTAGCCTCGAACAAGACGAGGATTTCAGGACGGCCAGCTATGATCAGCAGCGAGCATGGATCAGCCTGGCCACGGAGGCCGTGGAGAAAGCCTCGGGGGTTCGCCCCATCGTCTTCCGCGCACCGAGCTTGTGGATCGGCGAAACGACTTTGCGCGCGCTGGAGGACGAGGGATATCGCTACGATTCATCTGTGCCGGCGCGGCGGTTTGATTGCGGCTTCGGCCGAGTGCATTACCTGAAATACTTTCGAGCGCCGAGTGAGCCGTACCGCCTTTCGTCATCCCACCTGCGCCTGCCGGGACACAGCTCGCTTATTGAGCTGGCCCCCTCAGCATTCCTCTTTCCCATCAACATGGCTACGCTCAGGGTACTCGGCCTCCCGGTGATGAGGTGGATGGTACGCAGGATTTCTCAGCGTGCTTCCCGGCTGGTGTTCTATTGCCACCCCCACGAATTTGTGCATGCCCATCGGCAATCCTTTCCGCGCAACATGTCAAAATGGAATATGCGGGGCATGACACCGGAGAACATCCCCCTCCTTGACGGATTTGTGCAACATATGATGCGGCAAGGATATTCCCCTACTCTGTTCGCAGGTTCGTTTAGCACGTCGTGTGCCGGATAACGTAAAGCAAACGAGTACCTATGCCTTCCATCTGATGCGATCGATGTCGTCAATGTGCACGCGACCTCACCCCGAACAGCGTGATTGGCATTGATGGTTGAAAAACCATTTCGGCGCCGCAGGAAACTGAGGGCCGGCCCGTCTGGGATCAGCGCCTTTCTACAGCGAGACCATAGTCTGTATTACGTGAGGGAGATTGTCTCATGACGGTCATTCTTGGTCCACACGATTCCGAGCGCCTCCACCGATTCTTGATTTGGAGTACCGTGAAGGTCGCGACGAGTGGAGCGGTCTTCCTGGCCTGCCTCGTCTTGGGGACTGTCCCGGCCACCATCGCAGCTGACGATTCCTACATAGCCGGTTATGCCGCCGCTGTTCTCGAACATGAATTTAATGCTTCGGGGGCAATCGTACAGGTGGACAAGGGTGTGGTGGTTCTGACCGTGGACTCGCTCGGCACGGTCGACCGACAAAAAGTTATCTCAGCACTGGAAAAGATTCCCGGCGTCGTCCGTGTGGAAGTCCGAGAGGACCAGGTTCACATCGACGTCCATGAGTCGCAGCCCACTTCGCAAGCACCTGCTAAGCCCGAGTCAAAATTCCTTCCCCGCGGTCTCCTCGTAGCGCCTTTCCATGCCGACCCCCGATGGCCGCATTTCTCCATGGCATCCCGTCAATTAACATTGGAGCAGCCGAGCAATACCGGCTCAGCCAATTTTGGTGAAACATTTGCACTCTATCGGAACACGGCGCCATTGGATGGTCAATGGGACATCGCACTCCAAGCCGGCGTCTTCAGTATATTCAACATGGGCGCCTCGTCTGGCTCGAAAGACCTAGTCAACGCCGACTATACTGTCGGGTTGCTGACCAGCTACCGAACCGGCCCGTTCTCGGGCTTCCTTCGCCTCCACCACCAGAGTTCACACCTGGGCGATGAATTTATTCTCAATAGTCAGGGTTCGGTCAATAGGATCAATTTGAGCTTCGAAGAGGTGGATTTAAAATTATCCTATGAGCTAGCCTCCTGGATCCGGATCTATGGTGGCGGGGGCATGCTGGTGAATCGAGATCCGAACTATCTGAGACGCGGCACGAGCCAAGTGGGAATCGAACTCGCCAGCCCTGGGACCTTTTGGGGTGGAACGGTTCGTCCGGTGGCGTATGCAGATTTTCAGGCCAACGCGAGAAGTAACTGGAGAGTCGCCAGCTCCGTCATGGCAGGGCTGCAATTCGAGAATGCGCGGATCGGAGATCGCAAAATACAGCTACTGGTAGAATATTTCGGCGGCCCCTCACCCAACGGACAATTCTATACTCAAAATACTGAATGGTTCGGATTCGGCGTCCACCTCTACTACTGATCCATCCTCACTTCCGCTCAGCATCGTCGTCATGCAGAATTTGCGCGAGAATACAGCATCGGTATCACACCGTTCCCGGTCCACAATGTTAAGCGGGGCATAAGACTAGGGACTCTTCTAGTATTATGGGATTGTCTTACCACGGTATTCTACAGCATATCAGTTCCATGAAGAGGAGCTGGATATGTTGTGGCTATAGATCATGATATTGGGATTGAGCGATGAGCAATGTCGGTAAACAGCGATTATCAGGAACGATAACGCCGTCAAAAGGTTCCAACACCGATCATCCACCGAGACGGAAGCGGTCTGGAATCTACCTCGAATCCACCGAAGCGGAGCAATTGGGAGTCCTTCCTCATGAATGTATCCGCGTCAAAGACGTCATGAGCCGTTCCCCGACGATCGTCACCCCCTCGACCGGGATCGGGGAAGCGGTGCAGCTGATGAAGTCGTTAGGCGTCGGCGCGGTCATAGTCTGTGATGGTAGTACGCTGGTTGGGACGCTTTCCGACCGAGATATTGCCCTGGCGGGCGCGTCCCCATCAGAACCCATTTACAAGGTCATAACCTCGAATTCGGTCTATTGCTATGAGAACGACCTGCTCCTCGATGTCCATGCGATGATGTGCACTCATACTTTGACCGCTCTTCCCGTTCGCGATTCCAGCGGACTTTTCTCAGGAATAATGATGAGGGCTGTATGATCCTCCTCTTGCTGGCACCGCTGATAGTGACCGTTTGGATTTCGGCAGCCTGGTCAGCAGATGTTACTCCCGCACCTTCCGTACCTCCTGAACCTCCTCAATCATCACGAACGCCACCTCCTTCAGGAATAGATCCAGGCATTGAACGACGCCCTCAGACGATTCCTGATCCTCGTTCGGCAG
>JACAFD010000034.1 GCA_013388555.1 Nitrospirota bacterium
GCACATGACGGGGTGAAGGAAATACAAGCGCGGATTGAGGAGCCGGAAGGGAGGGCGAAGCCGGTACTATACCTCCTTGCCTTCCTGCTTGAGGTGTGGATCGGGAACGATGTACCCACATTCCAGACAGCGTACCTTGCCGGATTCGTGCTCTACTTCGGTGACACTATCGGAGATCATTCGGCTGTGGGTACAGGAGCCTGACGGATCTACCGATGAGGGCTCCGGATGGGAATCTGAGGTTTTGAGTGACATGAGAGGCCTCTGGGGAAACGGAGTTGCATGCCTGGAGGGTATAGAAATAGTAACCCTACTTATCTCAGCAAATCCAGACACAAGATATGGGGGGGTAGAGTTCGACTGTCGATATGAAGTAGGGAACTAGTGGACGTGATTATACGAAGTTTTGACAAGGAAGAGCGGTGTGACTGAGGCTTGATAGCTCAGGAGCTGAGAAGATGCGATGAAGCAAGGGATGCCATTCAAGAACCTGCCGAAGGTCCAGATCAAGCGGCTCCACAAGTCGAGACTGGAGAAAGAACAGGAAGAAACCAAACAACTCGCGGGGCGACAGGGTAAGAAACGCGCATGACTGAGATGCCGGTGAACCGTGAGGCGTGAAGGGATGCCGGTACGCAGAGTATGAATCCTTTTCGGAAATTATGGCTCACACAGCTAGGTCCATATTTCAGCAGGGAGGAGGTGGATGTTTATGGTCAAAGTCTCAAAGAAGTTCGCCCCTCAACAGCAGAGTCATGGTGACTGCTGTCATCGCTGCGGCGGCTTGATGGTGCCGGAGCCACTCTTTGAAGTCGGTTCGGTCAATTGGCGTTGTGTGAGTTGTGGCGAACGGATTGATCCGGTCATTCTCGCGCATCGCAAGAAGAACGTGGCGCGAGAGGAAGCCGAGCAGCTGTTTGGTAGCCAAAGGGGGCCCCGCCTGAACTAATGCCCCACAGGGTGCATCGGAAGCGTTATTGTCCTCCGACCTAGGAGCCTGTCCGACATAGACCGTTCTACTGCGGCGAACGATCCGCAACCATCTGCGTCGTTCTCGGCCCTGAAAAATCCTCAACGTTTTCCAGTGAATACGCCTCCGGTTTTTGCGGCCCTTGCGCCGCTCATCCGGCCGCATCTCCTTCGCCTCGTCGCGAAGGCAATGTCGGACAGGCTCCTAGCCTGCCGGACTTCAAGCAGACTCGGGAACTCGTATTTCAACAGAGAGTCTTCTTCTGAAAGGGTTGGCTGTTCGACTGTGGGACAATTGTCCACAGAGGTTGGCCGTTACGCGCCGGTTGATTTTAGAGAGAGAATGATTACTTCAAAATTGAAGGAGGTGGCTGGAGTTGTGGTAGGTCGGCAACCTGGTTTGAGTTTGACTCGCCCTTGTGCAGCCAGCGTGCAGAGGGCACCGCTTCTGCTTCAGTGGCGGGGTGGTGGTTCGAGGGACGCGCTATCAGTCGTCGGTGCCACTAGGCACGGCCGTAAATGCGAGCCCAGATGAAGATGGAAGCGCGGAGCAATCAGCCTCGAGCGACTGAAGGATTGCTGGACATCACTCCGGTTGGATGGCAGCCTCGGTGTTCGACACAAGGGCGGGCCGTTTTTTAGCGGGATGCTGAAAACGTCCCTCAGCTTCGTTCTCGCCTTGAAAGCATCCTCAACGTAGCCAGGCGCTACGCCTCCGGTGCTTTCGTCGGCTGCGGCCTTGCTGACGGTTGTTTTGAGCATACCGCCAGGATTTGAATCCCTTACCGTTAGCACTCAATTCCTCATCAGGAAGCGCGGCTCTTATCAAGGGCGAACTACAACCGCTCGGCCTCATAAAAGCAACACGCCATAGATAAAGATTTATTTGTGGTGGAGTTAATAAGGCAGGTAATGAAAAAATCTGAGCGGGGGCGGGCCAGAGAGCTTTTTTTCTAAAGTGGAGGTCTTGGAGGAGCTTTAGGCTTCCCATCCTGTCGGCGGGCCTGCACACCACTCCTGCACTTGACCTCGATTCCCTTGAATGTTCCTCTCACCGAGGCCTCCGCTCACTTCTCAGATAACCCCACTTCGCGAGAGGTCAAATGACAGGATTGTCCTGTAAGGCTGGATCGTCATCGAACCGCTGTGGCGTAACGGAGCATGAGTTGATCAAGTCACAAGCCGTTAAGTTTCTCACATTCCAGGGGAGGGTGCTTCAGAACTGCAGGAAGTCATCACGTTGTCGGATAAAGGCTCACGGTCGTCATCTGCCTATAAAGATGGCACGTCTGATGCTTGCGCCGTGGGTATTCGGAAACTCAGGATGCTCAAAAAGACCGTCCAGCAAGACCTTTCTGAACAGCCTGAGATGGCTTCCGAACGGGTCTGCGAGTATCCAGACCTTGCGTGTCTGTTATGCTCACGTAGTTTGTCGACACCCTGTTAGTGTGATAGAGCCTGTCAGGCGGTTTGGCTCTGCGGCAGAGATGTGGATGCGGCTTTCTTTTTTGTGTCTTCGCCGACCGTACGCTCGCGCAGCCGGCGGACTAACTCCTGGTAAGAGGACTTGTAGATGATCTTCTCGAACTGACTGCGATAATTTTTCACCAGGCTGACCCCGTCCACCACGAGGTCATACGCGTGCCAGGTTCCGTCTTTCACGTGCAGGCGGTAATCCATCGGGATTCCGATCTTGCTTGACCGCAGCTCGGTGCGTACCTCTGCATAGTTTCCCTCGATCCGTTCGGAGAGATAGGATATCTGCTCGCCCGAATAGCTTTCGATTTTTTCAGCATAGCGGTCGGA
>JACAFD010000138.1 GCA_013388555.1 Nitrospirota bacterium
ATCTAGGGCCAATCTGATTACGAGGTCTACTCGTGGGCAGCGGGTCAGGAGGCAACCGCGGCACCGCAGGCAAGGCAGTAAGAGTTGCCCATCAGCTCACCATCGTTACTGCATTCCACTTCGACTTTGAGATGCTCACAGATTAGTGACTCCCCTTGCTGGTGCCACTTCGCTTGTAATTCAGCTGCCTGATCCTTCGTCATGACATTCCCTGCTTTATCTGATCCTCTCCACGCTAGCAGAAGCTATCAACACCGCGGAGTGTGGAGGCCTGGGCGCTGCACTGTTTGGCCTTCTTCTCGCATGGACCACGTCGATTCTCTCGGCCATTGGTGTCGACATGCGGGATTCAGACAGGCCCACATTCGCATTCGCGCGGAGGCCGACCGCCGTTACTTTGAGAAAGGCGGATCACATGGCTTCTCCACGTGTCAAAGTTCGCCCCGCCGTACAAGACTATCTCCAAGCATGTGAGCACCTGTTATCCATTGTAGCCGTCACACATCCCCCGTTGTCTGAAGATGAACTGCGAATCGTAAGTCATTACGCGACCCAGTGGGCTAAGATGGTTGCTCAACGTGCCAAGATCTAAGTTTCCCCTACTCGCCCCCTGCGGGCAGCATCTCTTCAAGAACTCGACATGTCATTTCCTCCACCACTTCCTGCTCATGCTCTGACAGCGCGGACGAGTTCAGCAGGGCTTCGCATGCAAGGATGTATTCATTGACGCTTTGACGGTAGGTAGACATCTCACCGCACTCTGACAGCTCCAGGGCTTCAGGTATCCTGGGACATCCCCTGGACCATCACCTACTGGTCCCTGTAGAGCCATATGAGCCTTGACATAGCATATCGAAGAGTCGATCCTAACGCCTCAACTCTACCACACAACCGACCGTCGGGAAGTCCACCCGCCGTTACGTGGAGAATAGTCGGTTCCATATGTTCACCTACCGCAAGGAAGTGGATTCTTATATCAAGGCTTGCGAGCACCTGATCTCTGCTGCAACGATGCGGGGCAATGCAAAGCTAACTGTCGAGGAATGTCAGGTGGTTGAGTACTGCGCTAGAGAGTTATCGAAAATTACTGAGACCGAGGCCGATTCTGCCATGGACCTACAAATAATGCTCTGGCCTCACGATACCGGAACTGCGACACCTGCAACTTGGGATACCGATTCCTAAGCAACTCCACAGCTTCCGTTGATTATGAGACGTTCCCCTCGACGTTCCCGCTAACCTCGCACTCTTCCTCACCGACAACCCCGCGTGAGAGACCAGAGACCAGCTATCTTCAAGTGTCTGACTGTGGACAATGAGCGCACATGCTGCCTCACCCATCCTTCTGTTGCGACCGGTTCCAGACTCCCACTACAGAAAACTGGATAGCGGCTCCCAACGGCAATTATTTTCCTTCCCGTGGCATAACCCGCTTGCTCACCATTTGGTCATCACGATAGAGTGAGAAATATCGGAAGGAGGCTTCCATGGATGCGATCGACCGACGGAACTTTCTCGTCCGCAGCGGATTAGCTATCAGTGCGGCGGTGCTTGCCGCTGAGGTTCCTCTTTCCAAAGCCTTCGCTGACTCACCGCCTTTGAAGTTCGACGGCTGGCAGGCCGTGCGCGAGCAATTTCAACTCTCCCGCGACTTCATCCACCTGGCGGGATTCTTTCTCGCATCCCATCCCGCTCCGGTCAGAGCGGCGATCGAACGGCACCGGCGCGGATTGGATGCTGATCCTATTGGCTATTGGGTCGAGCACGAAGAAAAACAGGAGGCAGCTGTATTGCGGGCCGCGGCAAATTACCTTGCGGTCGATCCGACGGATATTGCCCTGACTGATAGCACAACGATGGGGTTGGGACTCCTCTATGGTGGCCTCACCCTGCGCGAAGGTCAGGAAATCCTCACCACCCTGCACGATCATTATGCAAGCGAAACGTCTTTGCGGCTTCGTGCAGAACGTACCGGGGCCGCGATACGCCAGATCCCACTCTATTATTCCCTCAAGAATGTGTCGCGCCTTGAATTACTCGACAACCTGATCAGGAACATCAGACCCAACACCCGTATCGTTGCGGTGACCTGGGTCCATTCAAGCACCGGGCTGAAGCTCCCGATCCAGGAGATGGCCCAGGCGATTCACACAATGAACGAATCCCGCGCGGAGCAGGATCGAGTGGTCTTCTGCGTGGATGGGGTCCATGCTCTGGGTGTCGAAGATTTCCGCCTCTCCGATGTGGGATGCGATTTCCTGGTCGCAGGGACGCACAAATGGATGTTTGGCCCACGAGGCACCGGCCTCGTCTGGGGACATCAGCGGGCCTGGCCTGTGGCCAACCCCATTATTCCCACCTTCAATACCCCAGCCTACGATATCTGGATGAAGCTCAGCCCGCCGAAGGACTTACCGAAGTCCGTCTACATGACCCCGGGAGGATTTCATTCCTTCGAGCACCGGTGGGCGCTCGATGAGGCATTCACATTCCATCGAGCGATTGGCAAGGCTCGCGTCACCCAACGCATCTACGAACTGAATCAGCAGATGAAGCAGGGCTTGGCTAAGATGCCGCATGTCACGTTGCATACACCGATGTCGCAAGACCTGTCGGCCGGCATCGTCTGCTTTGAAGTGGCGGGGATGACGCCACGCCAAGCGATCGAGCGGCTTCGGCAAAAGAAGATCATCGCGAGTGTCACACCCTACGCGACGCAATATGCGCGGATAGCGCCAAGCCTCCTCACCTCATCGGAAGACATTGAACAGGCGCTCCAGGAGATTCTGACGCTGCGGGTCTGACGGACTAGAAAGAATGCCCTTCCACCGAGCAAGAAAAGGGGACAGGCTGAGCGCTCACGACTCCGTAGGCACCAAAGACCAGGATGCGGAAGTTGTTGAAGTATTTGTGGGCCGTGTAGGGGTCAAACCTACGGCCCGCTGATGAAGAGAAACTTCCCTACATTGTCCAACATCGCAGAACCTTTGTGTTTTTTGGCCCTTTGAGAAACCCAGCGATTGCCTGACACCTCCTGGCATCTCGTGTCCCGCAATGCTGGGACACCAGTACGGACACTACACCAGACCCCCCTACCCCATAATTTTTTCGATTCCCAACCCCACGTGGGAAGTCATTTGGACGGCGCACCAATTTTTAGACGGGTTCAAAAATCGGAGTTATGCTCAACGTGATTCGTGTCGTTCTCAAACTTAGCGAAGGGAGAAAAACCCTGTATGCGCGTCCTGCCTCGAACTGTACGGCTGCGCGATCACTGCTTGTTGCACGCAAACCTCCATAGACGTTTCGCAATACTTCCTGGATAGACTGGTTCCCACTTTTGGTGTTCTGAGGTGGCAAGAATCACCTGGCCGGTTCCCATATTGCCAGACAACTTCGTCAGCGCAAGAGTCCGATGCCGGTCGCCCGCGCAGTCGTATTCACGTTGTACCCTTGCCGACAAAAATGAGGTGCCCGTCACGGTTTGCATTGACTCATAGTCGATCAATTCCAAGACCTCCACCCCATCCCCCTTGCGATGAATGGAACCTGGATCGACGTATATCGTGACTCCTGCTTGGTCTACGACAGAAACCGCCACCCACTCCGCATACGCTGGGCCATTACTCAGCACCAAGAGTGTGATCAGTGACCAGAAACCCGAACCGTAGGTCAGCGGTAGGCAGCGGAGGGAACGCATCCAGAAGGGCATAAGAGCCTCGCAGGAAAGCATATTGTAGGAGTGCTGTGAATGAAGGCGCAAGGGCTAGCTGACTCATCAGTATGAATCAGCTACCAAACCAATCGGAAAAAGAGGACGGAGTTCCTTATAGAAAGGGATTAACATGGTGTTCGGCAACGAAGATGTCGGTTTGTCATGCATACGAGAGTAGGGAGTCTTGCATAGGATCTGGACCAGTTTAAGGGGGCTAGGTCAGTTCAGTTCTTGGGTACATCCGGCCTGGGGTCTGGAACAAACCCATTGTGATTCGGCATGCGGATGGCGGGTAGTGAATGGACATCAAGGATAGTGTCCTCTGCAATTATGCCGTTCTGGTAGAGCAACCATGCCACCACCGAGTACACCTCGTCCGACGAGAGACTTTGGGGAGCGGGAAAGGGCATGGCCCGGTATACATAATCATAGAGCGTCGTGGCATAGGGCCAGTAACTGCCAATTGTTTTCACAGGCTTTTGGCTGCCTAATGTGCCGGCGCCTCCCACCAGGCGGTCCATTGGGCCTTCCTGACCCGTCGGTCCATGACAGGATGCACACTTGGTGGCATAGATTGCGGCACCTTGTCTGGCGGTCCCGCGTCCGGGGGGTAATCCTTCGCCCGTTGGCGCGACATCAATGTTCCAATGTTGAAGGTCGAGATCAGTGGCGGGCCGTCCCAATCCATAACCATACATCCGATCCTGTTGATCGGCCGCCTCACTACTCCAGAGGATGCCCACGCTAAGGACGGTGATAAGTCCCATCATCATGACGTTACGCATGTACATTGCTCACTTGTCCATCTGCGGCAATTTTCCAACTCTGGATTGCATTATAGTGATAGACGGAGTTCACGCCACGCACGGCAACCAATGCCGCGCGAGTGGGTTGCACGTAGCCTGTTTCATCGAGACAGCGACTCTGTAGAATCACATCCGCTCCATTCCACCGCCACGGCAAACAGAATCGTGTGTGGCACTTCGGCAGAATGGGGTCTTGTAAGACGGCCTGTTGCCAGGACCTTCCGCCATCTGTGCTCACCTCCACCTGGGCGATACGGCCTCGCCCGCTCCACGCCAAACCCCGGATGTCAATAAACCCCGGCTGTACTCGCTGTCCACCCGATGGAGACGTAATCACGGATTTCGCCTCCATGAGCATCGTAAATTGGCGCGCCGTGCCGTCCGACATCAAGTCTGTATATTGCGACGTTTCCTCGCGGGTCATAAAGGGTGCTGTGCCGAACTTGAGTCGGCGTAACCATTTGATGCATGTATTCCCTTCCCAGCCCGGCAAAAGCAGGCGGAGCGGATACCCTTGTTCAGGACGAAGGGGTTCTCCGTTTTGAGCATAGCAGAGGAGCGCCTCCTCGATGAGGAGGGCGAGCGGAAGGCTCCGTGTCATGGCCGCTGCATCGCTGCCTTCCGCCAATATCCATGACGCGTCCGGTTTCACACCGACTTCTTGAAGGACTGTTTTCAATGCCACGCCGGTCCATTCGCTTGTACTCGTCAGGCCATGGGTCTGTTGCACGCTCTGTCCCGTCGGCGCCTTCCATTCGATCGCCGAATTGCCTGAGCATTCGATAAATGCCAGCCGCGAGGTAGCGGGAAACCGTTTCAAGTCGTCCATGGTGAAGGCCCATGGCTGTGCAACCAAGCCATGAATCATGAGCCGGTGATGCTCCGGATCAATGACCGGCACGCCGTTATGGTGCCGTTCGAAGTGTAAGGCAGACGGCGTGAGAATCCCGTGCGAGTCCTGAAGCGGCGTCAAAGAACCCCACCATGAGCGCGGGACGCGGACAGACTGCTCATAAGTCGACCGTTGCCCATACGCCGTTGGCGCCGCACCTGGCACTCGCGTCGGATCATCCGGCGCAACCAGCATGGCTGCCTCGGCTGATCTTGTCACCGAACGCATGACGATCGCGCTCACAATGCCGGCTGTTCCGGCGAGAAGACTGCGACGATCCAACAAGGCCGTCTTCTCAGTATCAGCCTCGTCACGAGGCTCGTCTCGTTTTTCCTTTTGGAGGCTGTTCTTCATGGACCTCTCCGCGATCGGGGGACAGGAGAAGGTGCTTCGTATGGGTTCGATTTATTCATCAACTTTGAGCAGACTTCTTGAGACGATTTTGGGAAGACTGCCCGCGAAACGAACCGTGCCAGGGAGAAGAGGCTCCCGCATCATCGAATCGGGTCGCGAGCATCCATCTCTGCCTGCAAGTCCGAAAGGTATAATTGATAATTCTCTTCCTGTGACTGCGCCTGGTGCATCAGCACATATTCGGTGATCTTGTAGATTCCATTGCCGGAGGACATCCAGCGAGAAGCGTTGGCCGTGTGGAGCGTTCCTCGCGCCCCTTGTCCGTTCATGCTGCTTTCCTGGGCGCTGGATATCAGCGGCACATACCAACGGGGCTAATGCAGTCGATGGATGCTTCATACAACATCTCATCGTGAGGTTGGTTCAGAGCACGTTAAACCGTTCAAGATCTGGTAGCTTAATGTAGGGATGAAACGAACGCAAGCATGCGCCCAGGCACGTGCTGGCACGCAATGGCAGTAGCCATCGATTCACAAACTGTCGGAAAGCTCCTCCCTGCGGGTTTCGTCGGACAAGTGGTGATTTCCAACATGGTCTGCTTACGCGTCACGTTCTGTAGTTGATTGTTTTGGTGGGCCCTGTAGGGGTCGAACCTACGGCCCGCTGATGAAGAGTCTCGTCGAGAACCTACCTGAGGACACTCAGCAAGACCAATCAGCAGAAAAAGAGCAGAATTCGTGATTGTGTACCTCACAATGGGTCATGCTGTTTCAGGGTGTTTTGGCACCAGGTTGGCACCAGAATCGAATACTGGTGGTTCTTAATCTATCGTTTACCAGTAAGACTGGTCCATTTCATTAGCACATCACTATTACGTTGTGTGTTTTTCCCTGGCTCCCTGAATTGGGCAAAGATGGGTACTAGATTTAGGTTTGCTCCCTGTTCTGAACGTCTGCAGACGACCCTTAGCAGAAGTACCCGACCGACCGCTACCAGAAGGAGGGGTCTTACGCCGATCCGCATAAGAACCCGTGATACATGGTCGGGGAATAGACGATGGCACGGTCGTGTTGATCCGGCAATTCCGCCATGCGGCGGGAGGATTCATCTACGAAATTCCGGCGGCAAAACTACATCCAGGTGAAGATCCCTTGCGTTGTGCTGCGCGGGAGTTGGAGGAAGAGGTCGGCTATCGAGCCTCGTCGTTCGAGTTGCTCTCCAGTATCTTCACGGCTCCCGGGTTTGCCGATGGAGTGATTCATGTGTACAAGGCCACGGGACTGACCAAAGGCCGGCAACAGTTGGACCACGACGAAGTGCTGGACGTTATTGAAATGCCGTTCTCAGACGCGATGGACAAAGTCGAAGATGGGACAATCCGTGACGCGAAGACGATCGTAGGGTTGCAGGCAGTCTATCTCAGAACCAACCGGGGATAAAAGCACTTGAGGGGATTCCCACAAGAAGTGGAGATCCCCTCAAGCAAACTAGCCTCGCCGAGATAAGAAGGAAATTACTTGCCCTTCTCGTCCTTCTTCTTCTCTTCGCCGAAGGTGTCGGCATGGCCGCCCTTCTTCTCTTCCTTCTTCTTCTCGTCTCCGTAGATCGTCTCAACTACCTGTCCGGGCTTCTTGTCCTTGCCGCCTTCCTTCGGGCCTTCCGCGAAGACCGGGGCGCTGAACGTCACTGCCACTGCCACTGCCATGATTGCCATCAACATGTGCTTCATAGTGTTATACCCCTTAGTTTGGAGATGATTGAAATATGTGCCGCTCATTCGACAGTGATGCAATAACCAGCAAGTTTGGTGCCGATGTGCTTTGTTTATACCAGGGAGCCATTCGTTTGCAAAATCAATAAGTTACGAAATTCGATTCATGAAGAGTTGAATTTTCCTGCAAGATCCTGTGGCGGAATAGCTTGGCTCCGGCTAAATTGCCTCACCGAACCAATGGCTCCAACGCGGTCTAAAGCGAACTCTAACGACAGCATGCAGCGGCCGAGAGTTTCTTTGGGGTGCTCAAGCGTGAGCGGGTCAACCGGCGGCGGTATCGGACCAGGGCCGAGGCGAGAGCAGATATCTTTGACTACATCGAACGTTGGCACAATCCGCGGCAGCGGCGGAGACTGATGTTTCAGCAACAGACAGCGAAACTCTTAACTCAGATGTCCGTGGAAGTGGGGTAGAACCCAGTCTTCGCATCTACCGTCAGCGCGATGCTAACTTCAAGAAGGCCATTGCTGCATTCGTAGACGCGGAAGCCAGCCTGAAAGATCCCATCAGCCCGGCATGTAACTCTTAGTGGAAAAGATCTCTCATACATTCCTTCAGGGGTATCGAAAAGGCATCGCCCGGTCCTTTTCTACGCATTAAACACTATTGGGATCTTGATGGTCGCCACCGGCTGGGGCCAACCGGCTACCACCTGCGAGGCGTATCGTTCGTGCCGTGCGCTATTCTCTTACTAATGCGCACGGATAAACCCCTCCTGTAGGTCTTCTCTTGACCTCGCTCTGGGGATGCCCCCCCGCAACCAATCAATAGGCCGTTCAAATTCTTGCTTTCATTGGGATTTATGGCAGAAGAGAGGTATGCTTACTTGGCGAAACATCAAACTTTCTTCTATGTTCTAGCGATCTTATGGAGAACGACAAGACACCGAGTACGTGGTCACTCCGCTCTTGGATCTGTGGCGGGGTGGCCGCCACAGTGGTCAGTCTGGTCTTTTTCTTGGGTCTCTTCGACACGACCGACCGTTGGATCTACCAGGAGATTGTCGCCGTACTTGAGATCGAACCGATCGTGCATTCCAGCCACGGGCTCGTTCCTGACGTGTCTGCCCGGCTGACACACGAGTTCCATCCCACACGCTCATTCCTGCCCATTGCGCTCATTACTGTCGCCGCCTTATCCGCTGTGAAGTTAGCCACGGCACTTCGTCTGGTTCCTGCACTCGGAGTGATCGTTGTGTTGGCCATATGTTCTGAGGCCATTACATTCCTGGCAGGCCTTGCTGCTCATCACATTCCGGGCTTGAGCGCCATGCGGGCCGCCCTTCTGTTGGGCCATGCTATCACAGTATCCGATGGTGTCTTCCGTGG
>JACAFD010000057.1 GCA_013388555.1 Nitrospirota bacterium
ATCCAAAACCGCCTGGTCATATCATCAAGTTCAGGATTTCGTTCATCCTCGAGCGAGACGACTTTTGGTTCCAGCGCCATCCCGCAGATCCGGCAGGCACCCGGTTTGGTCTCAAGCACCTCCGGGTCCATCGGACAGATGTATTCGACCACTCCGCCGGACGTGTCCGGCATGATGCGAGGAGCCCGCTGTTCAGGAGGAGTCAAATAGTAGATCGGCTCAGCCCGAAACTTGGCCAGGCAACTCGCCGCGCAGAAGTAGTAGGTCTTTCCTTGATACTCATAGGAGCCGGCTGCCGTCGCCGGCTGTACCGTCATCCCGCACACGGGATCGACCGCCGTCTGCCCCATCACAGCCGGGGCGGGCTGCATCATCGGAAGGGGTCTTCTTGTGGTCGGCTTTGCAACACTTACCAACTGTGGCTGCAGCACCCGCTCCGGATCGGCCTTGAATCGTTCCAGGCAAGACAGGCTGCAGAAATAATAGCGCTGGCTTCGATGATCGTGACTTCCGGCTGCCGTAGCTGGATCGACCGTCATCCCACAGATTGGATCGATCGCCATCAGAGCCCCGTAAAACGTGATACGTGAAACGTGAAACGTGACGGGCAAGCAGGGAGAGACAATGATACATTGGCTTCGAGCATTGCAGGCATGTCTCCGCAAATACTCCCAAACATGTCTCGCATGTTCTGCTAGTCTCGCGCCTTACCCATCACTTCTTCCTATCTGCATCCAGAATGCTGTGGATGATCATCTTGAGATTCTCCGGATCGATCGACACCACTTTTATATTCCCATCGATGAGTACGGTCGGAGTCGACTGAACGTTAATCCGTTCGCCCCACTTGCGCCCCTCTTCGAATAATCTGGCAGGCTTCCCGCTGGCCATTCCTTCTTCAAACGCGTTCGGATCAAGTCCGACTTCCCTGATCAGGACTTCCCGTATCGAGCGATCCAGCACCCCTGTGATCTTATCCGTATGGATGGTTCGAAAGAGGACCGCTTTCATTTCATTCCCCTTCCCCATCAGCTTCGCTTGCTCATACATATCGAAGGGGGTCGGGAGCTTCCCCTGGATCACCGGGAACCCCACCATCGTGGCTTCAAGTTTGTTCCCAAACTCTTTCTGTAGCAGGACCAGACCTTCCCCATCGAACCGGTGACAATGCGGACAGTAGAAGTCGGCAAACTCAACCAACTTGACCTTACCGGGCGTATGCGTGGACACTTCGCCCGTCACGATTTCGAACTTGCCCTTCAAATCAAGGGGCAATGCGGCGGCTGGCGCGCCCCACAAGACGACAATACTCCATACAGCCACACAGACCACCGAGGCCCATTGCGCATAGCGTCTGTTCGTCATATCTACTCCTTTTTATAGCAAAATGCTGAAAAAACCCGACAGATCACGGAAGGTTAAGGCTGATCCAGCCTGCTTCGCTGGCTGGATCAGCTCTGATGGCTCATTATATCGGATGTGCCGGGAACTTACTCCTTACTCGTTATGTTAGACTGTGCGTATGCTAGGACGTATGCTGCTCTCTCTCGTCGCCTTACTCGTCACGCTCACAGGCTGTGATTCGATGCAAAAGGCGGGAGCGGGCTCGGACATACACGCCCTCCCTTTTCTCCAGGTCAAGGCAGCACCGGACTCTCTGAAGGGTCAAGCGGTGGTCTTCGGAGGCACCGTGTTGACGGGCCGACGACTGAAAGACGGCACCAGAATTGAGATCTTACAGTTGCCGCTCGATCGATCGACGCGTCCGGTATATGACTTAACCCAATCACAAGGCCGCTTCATCGCGTTCCAGCAAGAATTCCTCGACCCCGCAACTCTTCCCACAGGGACCAGAGTCACTGTGACAGGCGAGATCTCCGGTTCCATCACGTTACCACTGGATGAAACCGACTATACCTATCCCGTCATCAATATCAAACAACTACGCGTGTGGACCAAAACGGAAGACGTGGCCCCCCGTATCTACCCCTATTATTATACGGGGCCAGGTCCCTATTGGGGTCCTTACTGGAATCCCTATTGGCGGTCTTGGCCGTATTGGTAAGCGAGAGGGGCGGGACTTGCGCGACGAGCGAGACGCGCCTCTGATTCTGCCTTCCGCGGTGACATTTCTTGCGAGTCCCGCCTTTCTCGCGTGTCTCGCCTATACTCACCGTCCTGCGGACCCGACGATTCGCTCAACACGATCGTCGCGCCCACCGAGGTTCAGATACGCGTGATATTGAGCCAGTGCTTTCGGCATGTCTTTCCGATGCAACTCATAGAAGACACCCAAATTGTAATGCGCTTCAGCATAGTCCGGCTTCAACGCAACGGCTCGTTCGTAGGAATGTTCCGCCTCTTCAAGCCTATTCAGACCTGTGTAGGTCACACCCAGGTTCATATGCGCTTCGGCATACTCTGGACGGTACCGCAAGACTTCGAGATACTCCCGCTCGGCCTCCTCGGGCTTGCCTTGGCTCCGGTAAATAAACGCGAGGTTATAGTGCGCGTCCACTAACGCAGGCTTCACAACGATGGCCTGTCTATACGCATGCGCGGCTTGCACGAGATCGTTGTTCTTCTCCGCCATTCGGCCGGCAAGGTACCAGCCATCAGCATGCTTGGGATCGAGCTTGAGCAGGCGGCTCACCGTCTCTTGTGCGCCGCGATTGTCTCCCTGTGCCTCGTAGAGCAATGTGAGATTGTAGAGGGCGCCACGGTGGCTCGGATGAACGGTTAACAAGGATCGATAGACCCTGGTGGCGGCGGCGACATCGCGACGTTGCTCGTACAGCCTGGCTAAGTCGAAG
>JACAFD010000183.1 GCA_013388555.1 Nitrospirota bacterium
ACCGTGTAGCATGATTTACAAATGCTTTCCCACTTCCTACTTTCCACTTCCCACTCATCATTTACCAGTGATCAGCAATGGGTAAGCCACACGAGCAGCTCGACGCCTGGAAATTCTCGATGGAATTGGCTAAAGCTGTGTATCAGATGACTGCTACTTTCCCCACAGAGGAACGTTATGGACTCTCCCAACAAATGAGACGTGCAGCCGTGTCTATACCGAGCAATATTGCCGAAGGCGCCGGTCGAAACGGCGCAAAGGAGTTCTTGAATTTTATTGGAATATCGCGGGGCTCGTTGGCTGAACTTGAAACCCAGCTGCAACTGGCGGTTATGCTTGGCTTTGCCGCGCCAGACCACCCCGCACTTGAATTGGCTAGTAGCACCGGAAAGTTATTAACTGGTTTGCACAAAAAAATGGCGAAATCATGATCCAACTCACTACTCACCACTCACCACTTACCACTGACCATTCCCCCTTCCCCAGAAAAGGCATCATCCTCGCAGGCGGCGCCGGTACCAGATTGCACCCGGCCACACTGGCTATCAGCAAGCAGCTGCTGCCGGTGTTCGACAAGCCGATGATCTACTACCCGCTCAGCACTCTGATGCTGGCAGGGATTCGGGATATCCTCATCATTTCTACGCCACAGGACACCCCGCGGTTTGAGCAGTTGCTCGGGAGGGGTGAGCAGTGGGGCCTAAATCTCGAATATGCTGTGCAGCCCTCACCCGATGGCCTCGCACAAGCCTTCCTCATTGGTGAATCGTTCATTGGAAATGATCTCTCTGCCCTGGTATTGGGCGATAACATCTTTTACGGCCATGACTTCTACCATCTGCTAGGCAATGCCATGGTCCGCACAGAAGGGGCGACCGTGTTTGCGTACCACGTGCAGGACCCTGAGCGTTACGGCGTTGCAGAATTCGACTCGAGCGGCAAAGTGCTATCACTGGAAGAAAAGCCCAAACAGCCGAAATCCAGCTATGCCGTAACCGGTTTGTATTTCTACGATCGGCAAGTAGTTGGTCTGACCAAAAGTCTCAAGCCCTCTCCCCGCGGTGAACTGGAAATTACTGACCTCAACCGCTTGTATCTGGAGCAAGGCAAGCTCCACGTCGAAATCATGGGCCGTGGCTACGCCTGGCTGGACACCGGCACCCACGAATCGCTGCTCGACGCCAGCCAGTTTATCGCCACATTGGAGAACCGGCAAGGTTTGAAGGTGGCATGTCCTGAAGAAATCGCCTACAGGCAACAGTGGATCGACGCTGCCCAACTGGAGAAGCTTGCGCAGCCCTTGACTAAAAACGGCTACGGGCAATACCTGCTGCGGGTACTCAAAGAAAAAGTGTTTTGAATGAGAGGCAAGGTCCAAGTATCAAGATACAAGGGGTGAGCGGGTATCTTGCGCCTTGAACCTTGAATGCCTCCACACCTCGTGTTCATCCCAAATTGACAGTGAATGAGGTAGGCTCGCTGTATCTACGTGTATTCCAGGCTGCTGTTTTTGCTTTGCCGCGCTAGGCACGGTCAGATAGGATAGCCAAGACAAACCAAATAGACGAGATAGACCAGCCAAACCAATCCACCAGATAGACATCATAATGGTCCCACGATCAGCAACCAGGAAAACAGCTCGCCTCAAGAATGTGTCACGCAAGCTGCTCAGCCAGATCCGCCTATTTGCGACCGACGTCGACGGCGTCTTAACGGACGCTGGAATGTACTATGCCGAATCCGGCGATGAGTTGAAGAAGTTCAACACGCGTGATGGGATGGGCATCAAACTGTTACAGAGGGCAGGAATCATTACTGCGATCGTTACGCAGGAGCGAACGAAACTCGTGGCGCGGCGGGCTGAAAAACTCGCGATTCCCGAATTGCATCAAGGGGTGATGGATAAGTTGTCGTGTCTCCGCGAGATGGCGGCACGCCATGGGTTGACGCTGAGTCAGGTTGCCTATATCGGTGACGATATCAACGATCTTGAGGCGTTAAAGGCAGTAGGGTTTTCCGCGAGCCCGGCCGACGGCATGCCTCATGTTGCTGCGGTGGTGGACTATGTCTGTCAAAAGAAGGGCGGGGAGGGGGCCGTTCGGGAAATCGTTGAGATGATTCTGAAAGCGCAAGGGCAAGTTCCAAGTTTCAAGTTTCAGGGCTCAAGTTCCGGAAAACGTCCATAGGGTCGGAGACACAGCGAATGGCCTCCCTCAAACCTCGAACCTCACACCTCAAGCAGGGTAACCACCTGTATCCCGTCATCATGGCCGGCGGCAGCGGGACCAGGTTTTGGCCGCTCAGCCGGCAGTTGTTTCCCAAACAGTTGTTGCGGATTATGGGCGATGAAACGTTGATTCAGCAGACTATGCGCCGAGTGGTCTCTGCTTCGACGCCGGACCGGGTGATGATCTCCACGAATCCAGCCCAAGCAGAATCCATTCGCGTTCAGTTAAGTGAATGGAAAGACGCGCTCACAAATAATTTCGTACTCGAACCGGAAGGGCGCAATACTGCTCCGGCGATTGCCCTGGTGGCGTTGGAACTGGTCCGTCGGGATCCGGATGCGATTATGATGGTTGTGCCTGCCGATCATATTGTGAAAGGCCAGCGCGATTTCGATGCGGCGGTATCGCTCGCCTCGAACCTCGCGGGAGAGGGGCTCTTGGTCACCTTCGGGGTTCAACCGATCAGGCCTGAAACAGGATACGGCTATATCAAGCCGAACCGGAAGACTGTTCTGGCGAAACAGGGCAAGCTCAAAGGGTATCCAGTCGCTCGATTTGTGGAGAAGCCGAATGCGGTCAAGGCGGCGCAATATCTTAAGGCCGGTGATTACTATTGGAACAGCGGGATGTTTGTATGGCGCGCCGCAACGATTCTTGACGAGATCCGTCGTCACCAATCGGTTCTTTTTCGAGGGGTCGAAAAAATCGGCCGCTTGATTGAGCAGCATGCATCACAATCCATGATCGATGAGGAATATCGATTATTGCCGGCGGTTTCGATTGATACGGGAGTGATGGAGAAGTCCACAAAGTCTGCGGTTGTGCCGGTCGCCTTTCGATGGTCGGATGTGGGGAGTTGGGGCAGCTTGGATGAAGTGGCTTCGAAGGATAAGGCCGGCAATGTCGTGGTCGGTCGCGTGGTCGATATTGACAGCCGGCGATCGATTTTCTATGGAGATCGGAGGGTGGTGGCTACGATTGGTCTGACAGACATGGTCGTCGTGGATACGCCCGATGCCACGCTGGTCTGTCCCAAATCCCGCGCTCAAGATGTGAAGAAAATGGTGGAGGTGCTCAAGCATCAAGGTGCGCCGGAACATTTAGAGCATCTGACCG
This sequence comes from Nitrospirota bacterium, assembly GCA_013388555.1. Classification (GTDB taxonomy): domain Bacteria; phylum Nitrospirota; class Nitrospiria; order Nitrospirales; family Nitrospiraceae; genus Palsa-1315. The sequence goes on from JACAFD010000183.1 coordinate 3,345, forward strand.
TCCATCGGCCCTGGGGTTCCTACACGGTCCTTGAAGAAGGTCCCGGCTACAAGGTAAAGCGGGTGACGGTGAAACCAGCAGGACGACTGTCTTTGCAGATGCACCACAAGCGGAGCGAACACTGGGTCGTGATTGCAGGAGCCGCACGTGTAACCAGGGGGAACGAGGTGTTTGACCTTCAAGTAGGACAGAGCACCGGCATTCCTGTGGGAAGCCCCCATCGCTTAGAGAATCCAGGAAACGAGACTCTTCATATCATTGAAGTCCAGAATGGGCCGTATTTAGGCGAGGACGACATTGTCAGATTTCAGGATGATTATGGAAGAGGCGTGAAGCGTGAAGCGTCGTTCGCGAAGCGTATTTCGTTCCGGAGTCGGACGCGTCATGTTTCGTGCCTGCTTCTAGCGCTTCACGCTTCACGAGATACGCTTCACGAGTAACGGAGGCCTATGGGTTTATTTCGCGAATACGATTTGCGCGGTATCTACGGGCAGGAACTGACCGAATCGATTGCCGAGCAAGTCGGTCGAGCCTATTGCACCTATGTGAAAAATCGTGGGGTCAGGAGGATCTCGGTCGGGCGAGATGGCCGATTGAGTTCACCGGAACTCTACAAGGCTCTTGTCCGAGGGCTCCTCACCGGTGGATTGGATGTCATGGATATCGGTATCTGTCCCTCCCCACTCGTGTATTTCTCGCTGTTTCAGCTACCGGTGGACGGAGGCATTATGATCACCGGGAGCCACAATGCGGCTGAATATAATGGTTTTAAGATCTGCATTGGAAAAGATGCGATTCATGGAGAGGAGATCCAGGCACTTCGTGCCGTGATGGAGACCGGCGCTTTTGTATCTGGAACTGGAAAGCTGTCGGAGCATCCCATCATTCCCGACTACCTGGCCTATATCAAGAAGAACTTTGCTCACGTTGACGCCAAGCGCTTGCACATCGTCATCGACTGTGGAAACGGTGTGGCGGCTTTGGTGGCCAAACAGGCCTTGGAGCTCTTGGGTTGCACGGTCACAGGGCTTTATTGCGATCTCGACGGGAGATTTCCAAACCATCATCCTGATCCCACGGTCTTAGAGAATCTTGAGGATCTGACTGCTGCAGTCAAAGAGCACAAAGCCGATGCCGGGATCGGTTATGATGGAGATGCCGATCGCATCGGAACCATTGATGAGCAGGGGAATGTCTTGTGGGGCGATCGTCTGTTGGTGATCTACGCGCGCGATATTCTGGCGGCAAATCCCGGGGGCACCATCATCTCAGAGGTGAAATCGTCGCAGAGTCTCTATGATGATATCGCGAAGCGCGGGGGGCGGCCGATCATGTGGAAAACCGGCCACTCCTTGATCAAGACCAAGATGAAAAGCGAGCAGGCCGTCCTGGCCGGGGAGATGTCAGGACACATGTTTTTTGCCGACCGGTACTTCGGGTATGACGACGCGATCTATGCCTCGTGCCGGCTCGTGGAGATCCTGGCCAAAACCACTCGTCCACTCTCTTCACTGGTGGCGGATCTTCCGAAGACGACCGTCACCCCGGAGATTCGGGTCGACGTGCCTGACTTAATCAAATTCGAGTTGGCCAGGCATGTGCAGGACCGGTTGGCAGACTGTGCGAAGACTCGAGAGGAGCTTGGCCCTGCCAAGCTGGTGATCCGCGATCTCGTTACCATCGACGGGGTACGGGCCACCTTCGACGATGGATGGGGATTGATCCGAGCCTCGAACACCCAGCCGGCCCTCGTGTTGCGATTTGAAGCCACCTCGCCGGAGCGATTAGCCACCATCCGCGGAATCATAGAGGCCGAACTCTCTATGGCCGAACAAGCCCTTGGCTATTAGCACGCGCTAAGCGCGAGACGTGCGAGAAAGGCGCGACACGAAGTTCGAAGTTCTTGGTTCGAAGTCCCGAACGCTTCAGTCTTCAGCCTTCAGACCCTCTCACATGTCACACGAGTCTCGCTCCTCGTGCTTGTCGCGCGCGACTCCGCTATCTCGTGCCTGGTTCGTACTGGCATGCCTGATATTGGGTGCCATGCCCGGGGCGGTCTCGTGGGTTGAGGCCAGCGACCCTTCTTCAGCGCGATTCTTCCAAGTCGGTGAACAGCTCACCTACGACATTTCCTGGCTCTATATCACAGCAGGCACGGCTGTCATGGCTATCAGTGATGCCGGTACGGACGGGGATCGGCCCCTGATGAAATTGCTTACCACGGCACAATCAAAGCCCGCGATCACCAAATTCTTTCCCGTTGATAACCGTGTCGAGTCGATCATGGATCCTGCCACGCTGCTTCCTGAGCATTTGGTCTTTAGGCGGCGAGAAGGGAAGAAGAAAGAGGATATCGAGTACACCTTTCATCAGAAAAAAGGGACAGTCACTGCTGTCAAAGGTGGAACGTCCGAAACCTTGGAGATCCCGCCCGGCAGCCAGGACGTCATTTCCTGTCTCTACTATGCGCGCAGTGAGTTAACGCTACAGCCTGGGTCATCCCTGATGATGAACGTATTTCACGATAAGAAGAACCGTAAGTTGGAGGCACGCGTTGAGGAAATTGAGACTCTGAGCGGTCCGTGAGGGGAAGTTGAAACGGCTCGTGTGTTGGTCGTCATGCCGTTCCAAGGACTTTTTCTCAACCAGGGCAACATCCGGGTGTGGTTTACTACCGACGATCGGCGGATTCCGGTTCGCATGAAGGCCAAGGTCGTTATCGGATCGATTGTGGCCGATCTCGTCAGTGGGTGGCAGGCTGCTTCACCGAACCAATGAGAGAAAATGCCTTTCGTTGCCCGCCCTGTCCAAAACAGCTATACTCCTCTCTGCCATGGGACAGTTTCCTCTTACTTTAGGCAGATTTATGGCCCAGAAACAGGCGGCCCATCCGGGAGCCTCAAAGGAACTTTTTACTCTTCTCTCCCAAGTCGGTTTGGTCGGAAAACATATTGCGCAGGATCTCAGCCGTGCCGGGCTCATTGATATTCTGGGCACGACCGGTGAGATCAATGTGCAGGGGGAGACACTCAAGAAATTGGATGAGATCGCGAACCAGACATTCTTAAAGGTTTTTGACCAGAGCGGGCTTGTCTGCGCACTGGCGTCGGAAGAGATGGAAAAGCCGATCTTGTTTCCGGAGAATTGGCCGCAGGCCAAGTACATGCTGCTCTTCGATCCTCTGGATGGCTCCTCGAACACGGATTGCAACATGCCGCTCGGGGCAATTTTTTCGGTCGTGAAATCCGCATCCAATGACCGGATGCCCACTGAAGATGATCTTGTCCGTAAGGGGACAGAGCAGGTAGCCGCCGGATATCTCCTCTACGGGTCAAGCACCATGCTGGTCTATACGGTTGGACAGGGAGTCCAAGGGTTTACATTGGACCCTGGCATCGGCGAGTATCTTCTGTCTCACCAGCAGGTCCAAATTCCTGTGCGCGGCAAGGTCTATAGCGTGAACGAAGGCAATTATCATAAATGGGCAACCGGCACGAAGCAGTATGTGGATTACCTCAAGATTTCTGATACAGCCACTGGGCGGCCCTACAGTGGACGCTATTCCGGCTGTCTAGTGGCCGATGTGCACCGGATTCTTCTCGATGGAGGCATCTATCTCTACCCGGGTGAGCTGACGAGGCCGGAGGGCAAGCTCCGGTTACTCTACGAAGCCAATCCGTTGGCGTGGGTCGTGGAGCAGGCAGGAGGGAGAGCCAGCACTGGCACGCTGCGAATCCTCGATGTGGAGGCCAAGCAACTTCATCAACGGGTGCCCTTGATCATCGGCAGTGCCGGCGATGTGCGCGATGCAGAGGAGTTTACCCAAGGCAGACGAACGACATAGGTGGATAGGCTGGAGGCACAGGCTGAAGGCTTTTAGACTGAAGGCTGAAGCGCTCGATCTCCGACCTTCAGCCTAAAAGTCTTCAGCCTGAATACCTGAGTAGGGAATCACGAATCTAGGGGAGGGGTGGCATGGCTGATCGAGTACAAGAGATTTTGAGTTGGTACAGCAGCGACAACGCAGGAACAAAGACGAATATTGCCCGTTTGTTGCGCCATGGAAAGCTGGCTGGGACCGGCAAGCTGGTGATTCTGCCTGTGGACCAGGGGTTCGAGCATGGCCCGGCCCGGAGCTTTGCCTCGAATCCAGGGGGTTACAATCCCCTTTATCATTTTCAGCTGGCGATCGATGCCGGCTGCAATGCTTACGCTGCGCCGCTGGGATTTCTAGAAGCCGGAGCAAGTCAATATGCCGGGCAAATTCCGCTCATTCTGAAACTCAATAGCCACGATACGTTGAACGACGAAAAGGATCCGTTGCCTTCCGTAACAGGCAGCGTGAACGACGCGCTGCGATTAGGCTGTTCCGCGGTGGGCTTCACGATCTATCCCGGGTCTTCGCACTGCAACACCATGTACGAGCAGTTACGGGAAATTGCAGAAGACGCCAAGGACTGTGGGTTGGCGGTTGTCGTATGGTCGTATCCGCGAGGATCGGGACTCAGTAAGGAAGGGGAGACGGCAATCGATATCGTGGCCTATGCAGCACAGATTGCAGCCCAGCTCGGCGCTCATGTTATTAAAGTCAAGCTTTCCACTGCGCATCTTGAACAGGGCGCAGCAAAGAAGGTGTACGAATCGGCCAAGGTTCCGATTGCCACACTGGCCGAGCGGGTAAAGCATGTGGTGCAGAGCTCCTTCGATGGACGCCGAATCGTCATCTTCTCCGGAGGAGCCAAGAGTGAGGACGCGCATGTGTTTGAGGAGGCCCGCGCCATTCGTGACGGTGGCGGGTTTGGTTCCATCATCGGGCGAAACTCGTTCCAGCGGCCCAAAGCGGAGGCAATGAAATTCCTCCACACAATCATGGGGATATATTCAGGCGAGATCCTATAATGCGCCGGAATATGTGGATTGTGTATGATGTAGATACATCATTTGGGTTACGAGAAATGAAAAGCATGGATTACCTATGAAACTTGTGCGTGCATGGCTGCTGCCATTTACCTTGGTCACTGGAGGAATCGTCATTGGGGTTGTGATGGCGTCCAACATGGGTTGGTTGCCGAGCGGCAGCGCCGGGCCTGAGCCGATTCCCAACACGATCATCCGTCCCGTCGCGACTGCTCCACAGTTGCCGATGGGTGGGGGCGACGGGAAAAATTTCGTTGAGATTGCAAAATTGGTGAAGCCGGCGGTCGTCAACATTGCCGCGACGCGAACCGGAAAATCCGGGGACAATCCTCACAGTTCGCCGCTTGATGACCCGTTTTTCCGCAAGTTTTTCGGCGATGAATTCTTGAAGCGTGATGCCCCTCATCGAGAGCCGAAAGAGCGGGGCCAGGGCTCAGGGGTCATTGTGGAAGCCAATGGTTTGATCATCACCAATAATCATGTCGTGAACAAAGCTGATGAAATTCGGGTCTTTTTGTCGGATAAGCGGGAGTTTAAAGGCAAGTTGATCGGCACCGATGCGAAGACTGATATCGCGATCGTGAAAATCGAAGCAACAGGGCTCCCGACCATTCCCTGGGCTGATTCCGACCAACTGGAGGTCGGGGAATATGTGTTGGCCGTGGGGAGTCCGTTCGGACTCACCCAGACCGTGACGATGGGGATCGTCAGTGCAGTCGGGCGAGCCAGCATGGGAATCGCCGAGTACGAAGACTTCATTCAAACCGATGCGGCGATCAATCCAGGCAATTCCGGAGGCGCGTTAGTCAACGTGCGGGGCGAATTAGTCGGGATCAATACGGCGATCTTCAGCCAGAGCGGCGGCAGCATGGGAATCGGGTTCGCGGTGCCCAGCAATCTATCGCGCACTGTTATGGATCAGTTGGTGCGGACAGGGAAGGTTGTCCGTGGCTGGCTCGGTGTTGCGATTCAAGATTTGACTCCTGAGTTGGCCACACAGTTCGGGATTGCCGACACGAAGGGTGTGCTTGTGAGCGACGTGATGGCGGATAGTCCTGCGAAGAAAGCGGGAGTTGAACGCGCAGATGTCATTGTCGAATATGACGGCAAGCCGATGGATTCACCCACGCATTTGAGGAATGCCGTCGCACAGACCCCGATCGGAAAGAAGGTCTCGATCAAGTTGATCCGGGATAAGAAGCCCAAGACGATCGAAGTCGCGATTGTGGAACAGCCTAAATCGCTGGGACAATCAGGAGCAGAGGAGAGCAGGGAGTCTGCGGTACCGACCGGAGTGCTTTCGGACCTTGATGTCCGCGAGTTAAACGAGGAACTATCTGCCCGATACGGATTAAAGGGCGTTGAGCGTGGCGTGGTGGTAGTCAGGGTCAAGTCTGGAAGCACCGCAGAGGAAATGGGTGTGCGCGAAGGCGACATTATTCTCGAAGTCAATCGTAAAGCGGTGACATCACTCAAGTCCTATGAACAAGCCGCTTCTGGCCTGGCCAAGGATCATCCGGTCCTCCTGCTGATTAAGCGGAAAGGCCAGACGATCTATCTCACGTTGAGACCCTGAGAGGCGTTTGGGAAGGTCGAGGCTGAGGTTGAGGTCCAGTGGTGAAACAAAATCTTCGCTCAACCTGAACCTCGACCTCAACCTACCTCTCTCCAGGCGGCCTTGTCTATGACCACGACTCGCTCGTCTCACGTCGAACCGGCTGTTCGTCAGGATTCTTTGGTGGTGGCGCTCGTGCCGGCCGCAGGCCGAGGTCTCCGAATGGGAGGCTCTGTTCCCAAACAATTTCTTTCGATCGGTGGTGAGCCGCTGATCGTTCAATCCTTACGCGTATTACAGGCTGCTCCTGTGATCGATCAGATCATTCTTGCCGTGCCATCTGCCGACATCGAATATTGTGAGAAGGAGATCGTAGCGCGGCATCGATTCACCAAAGTGGTGAAAGTGGTGGCGGGTGGCGCTGAAAGACAGGATTCGGTGCGGTACGCGCTCGCGCAGGTTCCCTCTGACACGGATATCGTGCTTATTCATGACGCGGTACGCCCGTTTCTGACGCAACGGATGATCGATGAGGTGGTGGCTGCAGCAAGGAAAGAGGGAGCGGCGATTGTCGCGCTTCCGATGCGGGATACCGTGAAGCACGTGCGGGTGGATGGAATGATCGAACGAACGGTCGATCGCACTCCCTTATGGCTCGCTCAAACTCCACAGGCCTTTCGACGGGACTGGATCGAGATGGCTCACAGGAAAGGGCACACGGAAGGGGTGCGCGCGACCGATGATGCCTTCCTGGTGGAGTGGCTGGGGTATTCGGTGTCGGTGGTCGAGGGAAGCGGAGAGAATATCAAAGTGACGAGGCCGGAAGACATGGTGATCGGAGAAGCAATCTTGGCGGCACGTAAAGCAAGTCAGGAAGTTTAAAAGTCCGTCAGGTCTTCACCTCGAGACTGTATGACATTCGGCTTTCAGACTTTTGACCCTCTTATCGTATGAAAGGAAGAGGCATGCGCATCGGCTGCGGCTATGACATCCATCCTTTGGGACCAGGACGAAAATTGATTCTCGGCGGGATCGAGGTGCCCCACAGCAAGGGCTTATTGGGGCATTCTGATTCCGATGCCTTAGTGCATGCCCTCTGTGATGCGCTGCTTGGCGCAATGGGTGAAGGAGATCTGGGCCGGCACTATCCCAGTTCCGATCACCGGTTCAAAGACATTTCGAGTTTGAAGCTGTTAGAGGATGTGGTCGGGAAGATGCGGGGGAAAGGGTATCGCATCGTGAACGTTGACACAGTCATTATCGCGCAGGCCCCACGGCTCAGTTCGTATCTGGCAGCCATGCAGAAACAGATGGCGCAGGTACTCGGGGTCGATGCCGATCTCGTCAATGTAAAGGTAAAGAGCGGAGAGGGAATTGGGATGATTGGGCGTGAAGAAGGGATTGCTGCCCAGGCGGTGTGTTTAATCGAGAAGGTCTGAAAGTTGGAAGGTCGTCAAGTTGAAGAGTGGATCGGTGGCTGCGATAGAGCGATTTGAGGATATTAAGGCATTGGATTTGGAGTACCTGACAATCGATGAATTTTCCGATCTCCGATTGAAGGCTGAAGAAGTGGCAAAGTCATTATCAGGGTTTATCACCTACTTGGCTCCAAAGGGCCCGATGTGATGTAATATTCCTGCGAAGACCTGACGACTTTATGACTTTCAAGCTTTACGACTTGATGACATATAGCCCAGATGCTTAAAGCGATTAAACAAGACCTCCAGGCGGTGTTCGACCGAGATCCGGCTGCGACTAGCTGGCTTGAAGTCGTACTGACCTATGCCGGCTTTCATGCCATGTTGGCCTATCGTGTGTCCCATTGGCTCAAGACTCATCACGTTCCGTTCTTTCCCCGCGCCATTTCTCAGGTTGCGCGGTGGCTGACGGGGGTCGAAATCCATCCTTCGGCGAAGATTGGTGCCGGGTTTTTCATCGACCATGGAATGGGTGTCGTCATCGGCGAGACTGCAGAGATCGGGGATTATGTGACTCTCTTTCAGGGCGTGACGCTTGGTGGGACAGGAAAAGAACGAGGGAAGCGCCACCCCACGCTCGGCAATCATGTGGTCGTCGGTGCCGGTGCCAAAATTCTCGGAGGGATTACGATCGGCGACAATGTGAAGATCGGTGCCAATTCGGTGGTGCTCAAGAATGTCGCCCCCAATTCCACCGTCATTGGCGTGCCTGCCCGAGTGATCAAAACTCAAGGAGAGCGTTTACCAGATGCAACCATGGACCACAGCAACCTGCCGGACCCCGTCAGTGATCGAATCTTCGCACTTGAGCAGGAGTTGATCGAACTACGCAAGAAGGTGGAGAACCAGGACTCCCCGCATCTCTTTTAGTAAGCGTTCCCGACATCCGTGAAGCATACCTCGTTATTCACGCGGGACTCGCGCGGCGGGCGAGAAAAGCGAGACTCGGCGGAAGTTCATCTTCTCGAGTCGCGCCTTTCGCGCACGTCTAGCTTGTCTCGCTCGCATTAGCTAGATAGGCAGGTGCTCATAAACGTCTTGCGTTCATCACCCTTGAGCCCCTTTGTTCTTGCTTCTTTATTGCAAGTTTTCATCTTGTTCTGCTGAGTTCCGCCCGCCTTCACCGCCTTCGCCTGCTTTGCGGACATGCATTCTTTCAAGAATGCTTTTCGCTCATCGCCTTTTTCTTCACCTAATCCTTTCTCGTTGGCTTGAGCGCTGCAGGCCGCCATCTTGTTTTGCTGCTCCGGTGCCGCGATGGCAAACGGCGTGAAGCATAGCCCCGACACAAAGAGGGATACCACCACGATGCAGGCAGGCTTCGTCATATACATCTCCTTTCATGAAAGTATGGGTGGAAGAGCCAGCACAAGATAGCATACCTTTGTAAATCTGTCTCTAGTTATTTTAGGTATCCTTTTTTGATTGGTTGCAATACTATTAGGAGTATTGCGGGAATCGAAGCACGCTATGTCTGGAAGAGCCGAGCGATAGTGCGTCAGCCCTCAGGGCTATTCATAGTCAACGCGCATGAGACAGAGGCCATGAGCAGGGGCGGTCAGGCCCGCTGCAGACCGATTCCTGGCTCGCAGTACTTCTGTGAGGCTGCCGGGAGTCCGTCTGCCCAGCCCGACTTCGACTACTGTTCCAACGATTGCACGGACCATATGTTTCAGAAACCGGTCGGCGTAGGCTTCGACGATGAGCTCGTCATCATGGCGGATGATAGTTAGTCGTTGGAGATGGCAGATGGGATTCTCGTTGGCCGTGAGGCTTCCTTCGAAGGAGGAAAAGTCCTGCGATCCGATCAGTGACGTTGCCGCCTGTTGCATGGCAGCCTCATCCAGCGGCCTATAGATGTGCCATACGAATGCGCGATCGACAGTAGGGCGGGTTGGACGATGAAGGATCCGATAGGTGTAGAGTTTGCCACGTGCATCATGCTGGGCATGAAAGCTTGGGTCGGCGAGGGTAGTGGAACGAACGGCAATGTCTTTCGGGAGCACCGCGTTGAGCGCCCGCATCCAACTGGACGCGGGCCAATCACGTTCAGTGCGAAAGCTCGCCACCTGCCCGAGCGCATGCACGCCTGCATCCGTACGGCCTGCGCCGATGACGGATGCGACGCCCTGACTGACCTGATGGATGGCCCGTTCAACGGCCTCTTGGATCGTAGGGTGATCGGGCTGGCGCTGCCATCCGGCGTAGCAGGTTCCATCGTATTCCAGGACTAACTTAACCGTAGGCATCGGCGAGGAGAATAGAACAATAGGGGCGTCATCGCGTGGCAAATCTTGAGGAGGCGAGGAAGGTGTTGATCCCTTCCATGAGCCCTTCTGCCACATGTGTGGTGAAGAGGCCTGTGCGGAGCAGGTCTTCTTCGGCAGAGTTCGAGATATAAGCGATCTCAGCCAGGATGCTGGGCATGCTGGTGAAGCGGAGCACATAGAAGTGTGCGGTCTTCACCCCATGGTCCACCAGGGCGTAATGGCCGTTCAGATTACTGACGATGGCTTCTTTGGCGGTCCAGGCCAGTTCGAGGGATTCTTCGATCTTCTTCGCCGTCAAGAGATCGGCAACCAGATATTCCCATCCCACGCCGGTGCTGTTGAGAGGGGTTCCATTTTCACGGGCTGCCACTTCAAGCGCCCGTTGATCCTTTGCCTCTCCAAAGTGGTAGATTTCAATTCCTTTCACGGAGCGCTGGGGGTGGGAATTCACATGGATCGATACAAAGAGGTCCGCTTCCTTCCCATTGGCAAACTTCGCCCGGTCTTCCAGCTCGACGAACTGGTCCTCCTCGCGTGTCATGAGGACACGGATTCCCGGCTGCTTGCTCAAAAGATTGCGCAGTTTCAACGCGACCTTCAGCGTAATGTCTTTTTCCTCCGTCCCACGCTGCCCACGTGCCCCAGGATCTTTCCCGCCGTGTCCAGGATCGATCACGATGGTCTTAATTGACTTGGCTCGCGGCTGTGCAGGTTGCGGAGGAGTGGTGAGTGGAATTCCTCGATCGGCTGCTGACTCAACAAGTGGAACTGTCAGGGGCTCACGGGTTGGTATGACATCGATGACCAGCCGATATGGATTTGCCAGAGTGAGCAACTTGTAACTTTGGAATGATCCGGCAGGGAGAGAAACCTCAACCGATCGTTCAGAGTTCTGCGTGATGATGAAGTGCTTGGGAACTTTACCGGCAGCAAGCTTTGCCCTGACGGGCTGGCTCAAGGTGGTGTTGGGGATTTCGATGGTCACTCCCTCGGCCTGGAGTTGGGGCTGTCTCTTGGGGCGCGCCTTTGAGTCGAGATCGAGTACGAGCCTTGTCCATCCCGGTGCGCTGGCCGTCCGGAGGTTCTGTATTGTGGTCAGACCAAACCCGGTGGGAGACATGCGTACAGGGGAGGTGTGAGACCGCTTGGCTTTGGCAGAAGGTTCCTGCGGTGCTGCACTTGTTGCCGCGTATGCCTGGTTGGCAGGAAGCAGGTTAGAGACATGCTGATGGAGGTCGAAGAGTCCGACCAAGAGGGCGAGGGTAAGGATGTGCCAAATGGCTGAGCGCATGGGTCAGTGCCGATTGTGATGGGATATGCAGTTTTTCTCAAATGTCAGTGCCGTTGTCAAGGGTATCAGCATACTGCGCGCGAGACTGGCGGGACAAGCGCGACGCGAGGATTGGTCTGGTTCATCTGGTCAATCTGGTCTGTCTGGTTCAACCAAACGACCGAGACAGACCAGATAGACAAGAGAGACCGCCGGTTCTCGTGCTTGCCTCGCGCCACGTAACCGATTGACAGTGAGCGATATGAGCGGTAGTTTGTTTAGCATGGCACTTCACCTGATTGTTGATGGCTACAACCTCTTGGCTCAGACGAGCCGGACCGGTGGAGGAGTGAGCCTACATTCCGAAATGGCACGGGAATCATTCCTCCGCGACCTCGCTGCCTATCGTCAACGTAAATCCCATGCGATCACGGTGGTCTTTGACGGGTGGCAACAGGGATGGGGCACGGAACAGCGGGAGCATCGGCTCGGTCTACAGATCATCTTCTCACGACGGGGAGAAAAAGCTGATCAGGTGATTCAACGTATGGCTGCCGAATTCGGATCTGCATGCGCGGTCGTGAGTTCAGATCGTGAAATCATCGACTGTGCGAAGGCTCAGGGGGCCTTTGTCATGAGGGCTCAAGAGTTTGCGGGGAAGCTGCGTGAAGCACCGGATTTGACCGGTGCGGTTGCACACAAAGAACTGGACAGAGGGGAGGATGTCCGACCGAAGCGAAGCTCTGAGAAACGTGGCAATCCACGGAAATTGCCCAAGGCGCTTCGGCAGCGCAGCCGCCGGCTTAAGCAATTTTGAACAGGCGTTTTGCGTTTTGGGTCGTGATAAACTCAATCCGGTCAATCGACATGCCTGGTGTATCGCTGCGAATCTCTGCGAGCTTTTCTGCGACGAAGGACACGAAGGCCGGCTCGTTCCGTTTCCCGCGATGGGGGGCCGGCGTCAAATAGGGGCAGTCTGTTTCTATCAGAACTCGATCTAGTGGAACAGTCTTGGCAATGTCCCGCAGCATCGTCGCGTTCTGAAAGGTGAGAATCCCGGAGAACGAAAGATAAAACCCTAAGTCCAGCGCCTCCTTTGCCAGCCAGCTATCCCCTGAGAAGCAGTGAAAGACCCCGCCGATTTCTGACGCCTGTTCTTCTTGTAAAATCGCAATCGTATCTTCTTGGGCTTCCCTGGTGTGAATAATCACGGGAAGCGTCAGCTCGTGTGCGAGCTGAAGCTGTTCGCGGAATCGCTCGCGCTGCTCTTTCGGTGACGAATGATTGTAGTGGTAGTCGAGGCCGATCTCACCGTAGGCCACCACCTTCTTGTTCCGCGCCAACTGGCGGAAATCGTTGTACCAGTGGTCCTGGATATGTTTCACTTCATGCGGGTGAACGCCGACCGATGCATAGATGAAAGGATGCTGATCAGCGAGCGCGACGGCGGATCGACTGGTGGTGAGATCGCAGCCTATGGTGACGAAGGCTTCGACCCGTGCTTCCTTGGCGCGGGTAAGCATCGCCTCCCGATCATTGTTATAGCGGGCGTCATCCAGATGTGTATGGGTGTCGAAAAGCATGGAGGTTTCTCGCTGGGGGGGTAGGCTGAAGGCCGAATCCTTCCCAGCAGGGTGCTCAAAAAATCCGTCCAGCAAGGCCGCAGCGAGTGAAGGCCCGAGGCGTACCCTTGCGGTACGTTGAGGGTCTGAGCGATGCGAGAACGCCGCTGGCGGGTTTTTTCAGCATCCTGCTATGCAGGTTTGGTTACGATCATTTCGGCTAGTTCGGAAAGCAGAGATTCGGTTTCTTTCCAGCCGAGACAGGCATCGGTGATGGAAACGCCATGGGCGAGGGACATGCCTTGTTTCCAGGTCTGTTTGCCGGGATTTAGATTGCTTTCGAGCATGAGTCCCATGATGGATCGGCGGCCGTCCCTGAATTGGCGGAGGACTTCGCGCGCGACAAATGCTTGGCGCTGATGGTCTTTACCAGAGTTGTCGTGCGAACAGTCGATCATGATGGGGCGGGCAATCCCCTCGCTCGCGATAACGGACTCCGCGCGGGCCACGTGTTCGGCTTCATAATTGGTTTTTCCACCGCCGCCTCGCAGGACGATATGCCGGTCTGGGTTGCCGGTGGTCTTGATGATGGAGGTGAGCCCATCGGCGTTGATGCCCAGAAAATGATGGGGTTGTTTCGCGGCCACCATCGCATTCCAGGCCACCTCAAGATTACCTTCCGTGCCGTTCTTGAAACCGACCGGCATGGACAGCCCGCTGGCCATTTCCCGGTGTGGCTGGCTTTCGGTGGTACGGGCGCCGATGGCGACCCAACTCCAGAGATCGGCGATGTATTGGGGGGACACAGGATCCAAGGCTTCAGCGGCACAGGGGAGTCCGCGTTTGTTGATGTTGAGGAGGATTGTTCTCGCCAGTTCCATGCCCGTGGCGATGTCGCAAGTGCCGTCTAAATGCGGATCGTTGATGAGCCCCTTCCATCCTATCGTGGTACGGGGCTTTTCAAAATAGGTTCGCATGACGATGAGCAACCGGTCGCGCAACGCATCCGCCACCGGTTTCAATCGGTCGGCATATTCGTAGGCGGCTGCAGGATCGTGGATCGAACAGGGACCGACGATCACGAGCAGTCGTTCACGGTCTTGGCCGTGCAGAATTCGGCGAACGGCGTCCCTGGTTTCAACGACTAGTCCTGCCGCCTGGTCGGTAATCGGCAACTTAGACTTGATCGTCCGCGGCGATGGCAGTGGTTTGATTTCAAGGATATGCTGGTTATCGATTGGTCTGTTCATGGTTAAGCTTCTCCCCCAGGAGTCACCTGTATTATCCTGTGAAAATAGAAGGCGGCGATGGGCGAGCGGTAAAAATATAGCCGATATTACAGGAAATATCCACTGGCGGGGATACCCGACGTCTAGAGCTGCTTAAACAGGCTGGTTGATTCTCCTGTTTGACAGTCGCAGACGTCTATGTTAGGTAGCCTGCCCTCAATGATGACACGCACTGCCATATTTCGCTTGCCCTGTATTCTCATGGGCAGCATGGCGATAGGGCTCGTTCTCCTCTTGCTCGCGATTGCCCCATTCGCCGTGGCGCAGGATGTCCATCATGAGTTGGCGGCGGCTGACCACGATGGGCACGAGCACTCCGACACCGATCTCTGTCAGTGGGTCAAGCATCACACGGCGGGATCTCTCAACGATGGCGCTCCGCTCCTGACAGCGCAAGGACTCGTTGATCTGCGAGAACTTCCGGCGGACTCCGTTCTCCTTTCTGTCGAACTCTCCACGCCCGGTCCTTCCCGTGCACCTCCCCGCAGCTAATCACGTCATTTCATTTCCGCCATGCGCGACGGTTTTCGTAGGCTGCCCGGTTGAGGGC
>JACAFD010000010.1 GCA_013388555.1 Nitrospirota bacterium
ATTGAACAGGTTCATGTTTGCTCAACCTTAGCCTCAGCCTTAACCTTTCCCGGGTGCTGGAGGACTTTTTCAGCATCCTGCTACGCCTGTTGCACACTTGGCTTCTGACTCGACGCAAGGGTTGACTCCTGTAGTTCCACACTCCGCTTCATCAACCTGACCAGGTCGGTCATTTGATTCAGTTGACTGAACTGGGCCGTCTGCGCAATGAAATCCTGGTTTTCAAGAGGTTTGAGCGGGTCCTGATACTTAAGCTGGGTGACGAGGAGCTTCAAGAATTCGTCCTGACCAAGCTCTTTCGGTCCGGTCGCCGGCGTGGTGGCCGTGCTCGTCGAATTGGTCAGCGCAGTGAGGTCGATCATGGCTCTGTCCTTTCTTTAAAAAAGATGTCTGGGAACGTGTTCATGGCTAAGCGAACAGGCTCAATGCGTGCAGGAGCCGATGATTGTGCCATTCTCCGTCTTGGGCTTCTTGGTTGTGGCCTTGTGACGCTGGCTGCTGTTCCGTCGCCCCGCCGTGTCGTCGAGACTGTCGATCGGAAAATGCCTCTTGTCGACCCTCCTGATTGATGTGCACCTGAAACTGGCCGAGTTCCAGACCGGACTTGATCAGATTCTGCTGGAGCTGATCCTGTCGCCCAATGAGTATTGCGCCAAGGTCGCTTCGATCGGTGGTGAACTGTGTATGCACCGTCTGGTCCATCATGGAAATTCGCACGCTCAGTGGCCCAGCCTCCTGAGAGGGCAGCTCCACCTGCACGGTCTGAGCCGTGCCACGAGGCGCTGTCATGGTCGCCGAATGATTCTCACCCAGGAAGGCCTGTGCCAGTTTGAGTTGATCTGCCGCCGCTGTCGATACAGACGTTCCGATTCCCGCTGGCAAGGACTGTGTGTGCCGCGCCGCCGTGGATAGGTCGCTGAACAACGTGGACTGAGTCCCTCGTATCCCTGATTCCGGAGTTTCACTTCCACTGGAGTGAAACGTGGCCCCTTCACCACCTCCCTGTGCAGAGCCTCCGAATGGATCTTGCCCACCCCCTCTACTACCTCCAACCAGACGAACCGGTAGAGATTGCCCCGGCACCACGGTCTCTGATTCCCCCTGATCCTGGACAGTCGTAGCTGGCCGATTGCCCGGCGATGGCTCACCAAAAGATTGCGCATTCCCGTTCAGGTACGTGGCAGAAGAGAGATTCCCCCCCCTCTGTTGCTCCATCTCAACAATTGGCTTTTGATTCGAAGTCAGGGAAACAGGTGCCAACGTGCCGGGAAAAGTCGACTCTCCTAGCGGTTGTTCTGGAGGAGCAGGAGCAAAATTGGCTGGAGCTCCACGGCCATTCCGGATAGGTGGCTCGTCCTGAGTTCGTGAGACTGTCGGCGTCGCGGCCATTGCAGACGCCTCATCAACCTGGGCAGGGTCGACACGCGACTGCAGCGATGAACTCATGTAAGAATCAGCGGTCCCGGCCTGTGGCAGGGCAACCGACACAGACTGATCTCCCAGGGTGCCGTCGTCATGAGAAGCAGCCTCCGCCACGCCCTGCGGGATAAGAAGCATCGATTCAAGGCTCTGTCCGTTAAGCTCCGTGGGGTCAGATAATAAGAGCTCGGCCTTGGCGGCCATTGGAGTAGCCACTTCTTGCTGGACGCACAGTCGAGAACAGGCCACACCCGCAATATCGATCAACACAGCTTCCGTTGCATGGCCGTCGACTGCTGTCGGCAACACAGGCTCGATTGGATCATCGATCTGCTTCACCGCGTCATTGAGGAGAATAGAAAAGGCTCCGCTTTCAGTAGGTGGCTGAGTCTGACCGGTCTCGCTCACCATGCTCGAACTCGGTTGAGTACTAGAACCGTCGACCGGGGGAATGAGAAGCCCGATATTCATAGTTGCGACCAACTCGATTACCCTGTGCAATGAACTCCGAGGTTCGGCCTGGGCATCTTCAAGCTCCATGCCACCTTGCGCAGGACGCTGAAAAAGTCCGCCAGCACCCGGGAAAGGTTAAGGCTGAGGCTAAGGTTGAGCAAACATGAACCTGTTCAATGCTTAACCTTAACCTCGACCTTAGCCTGCTTTACTCGCTTCGGCCTTGCTGGACGGCCTTTTTGAGCGTCCTACGGGACATTCATCTGTTACCCATCCCAACTAGCCATTGGTATTCCTGCATACCACAGCAGTTGTTCCCCAACCAGATGGGCAGGGAGTTGTCACAGAGATCATCCGCACCAGGCAGAAAACAGGGAAGAAACTGCAGGGTGAGTAGGAATAAATTTCCGTACGGCCGGAGAGAAAGGGCTAAGGAGTGGCGAGAAGTTCTTCCGTCAATTTCGCGGCACGCTCGACTTTCACCTGTGACAGGATGGCCCCTGCCGACTTACTCTTCAGGGAGCGGAGAATCTCCAACGCTTTTCGATCCGGCATTCGTTCAATTCGTGCAGCCGCCTCTTCTGCAGGCATACTTTCATACATCTTCGCCAGCTGTCCCAGCTGTTGCTTGCGTAAGTCGGCCGCTTGTTCGTGTTGTAAGCCCTTTTGATTCAGGACGGCTTTCTCCTTTTCGAGACGACGCTGTTCTGCCGCCTCGACCCTGTTGAGGATCTGCTCAACCTCAGCCTTGAGAATCGCTAATCGCCCTTCGGCCTGCCGAACCGCGCTCTCGCGACGTTCCAAATCCTGCTTACGCTGCTGGAACATCGCCACCATTTCCTCCGGAACAATGAGCGCCGGCCCTTGAGCCAATTCAGCGGCCGGAGCGAGAGACTCGTTTCCCGATATCTTACCTGGTTCTGCCGATACCAACGGCGGTTCCGGCCCCTGCTCAGCTGAAGCCGGACCCGGTTGGACCGTAGCCCAGGACAGAGCGATAATTACACCGATCCCAAAGACGATAACCAACAGCCGGCTGCTCCACCCAATAGAATCCGCCCTTCTACCCTCACGATCCAGGAGACCGGTTCGTTGATCATGACGCTCATGAGCGCCATGCCTATGCCTAGCCAGTTGCGGATAAAATTTATGTCTACCCCGGAAATCCATAGATCTGTCCGTCTGGGACGATAGGAGCACTCGACACTGGATGCTCAAAAAGTCCGTCCAGCAAGGCCGCAGCGAGTAAAGCAGGCTAAGGTCGAGGTTAAGGTTAAGCATTGAACAGGTTCATGTTTGCTCAACCTTAGCCTCAGCCTTAACCTTTCCCGGGTGCTGGCGGGCTTTTTCAGCATCCAGTTGCGATCACATCATGGTTGATCGGCGCGCCGCTTCGTCCATCTCCATTTGATCGACTCTGTTTTGCACAAGACGGCGTTGTTGACGCATACGCTCTGCCAGACGCTCCAGTGTGCGACGATCCTGCATGGCTTCGCGTAACTCACTCTGTTTCTGATCGCATGCCTCTCGGAGCTGCCCTTCCACCTGCTTCGCGGCCTCCGACCTCGACATTTCGGCAGTCATCGTGGACTGCCACACAAGAAATTCTTCCAACGCCACTCCTTGACCAGCCTTTGCCAGGTACGCATCTGTCGTGAGCCTCATGCGCTCCTCGATCAGGCGAGCGCGCGCCTCGATATCTTGTAGTTCCCGGCGCAAGCGGAACAGGTCCATCCGTACAACCTCTTCCAACTGCGCGCGATAGCGTCGCAACACATCGAGTGTCATGCAGTCGACTTCACCAGAGTCAGCAAGTCATGGATCGAGGCCTGGAGTGAAACAGATTGCTCGATGTCCTGACGAAGAAAGGCATTGATGCCGTCTTGAGCCGCCACGGCTTTGTCGAGATCACGATTGGTACCCGCTTTATAGGCACCCAGCAGAATGAGATCCTCGGATTGTTGATACCGTGCCTGCAGCTCGATCATTGATCGAACCGCTGTATAATGGTCGCGCCCCACCACGTCTTTCATGACCCGGCTCGTGCTGTTCAAAAGATCGATCGCCGGAAAATGATTGCGCGCGGCCAATTGCCGCGAGAGGACGATGTGGCCGTCCAGGATCGACCGGACTGTTTCTGCGATGGGGTCGGCAAGTTCATCACTCTCCATGAGGACCGTATAGAGCCCGGTGATGGCGCCGGAACCGGAGCCGGTCCCGACTCGCTCCAGGAGCTTGGGTAACATCGTAAAGACAGAGGGGGTATACCCTTTCGTGGTCGGTGGTTCCCCGATAGCGAGGCCGACTTCGCGTTGACTATGGGCTAGACGGGTGAGTGAATCCATCATCAGGAGGACCTGCTTGTCGCAGTCGCGAAAATACTCTGCGATCGCGGTCGCTACAAACGCACCTCGTAACCGCACTAACGGCGGCTGGTCTGATGTCGCCACGATCACCACCGAACGACTGAGAGCCTCAGGGGTCAGATCCCGCTCCAAGAATTCGTTGACTTCCCGTCCCCGTTCGCCGATCAGAGCGATGACATTCACGTCGGCCTTCGTATAGCGGCTGATCATCCCGAGCAAGACACTTTTCCCGACGCCGGAGCTGGCAAAGATGCCGACTTTCTGACCGCGCCCGCAAGTCAGGCAGGCATTGATCGCGCGAATACCCAGATCGAGCGGTTCCGTGATGCGGGTTCTCTTCAGTGGATTGATCGGGGCAGCATGCAATGGGTATCGGTGTTCGGTCTTAAGGGGACCCCGCCCGTCCAATGGCTCACCAAGCCCGTTGAGCACACGGCCGAGGAGTTGCGGACCGACTGGAACCGAAGCGCAGTGACCTTTCATGAAGAGTCTGCTGCCGGGGCCGATCCCGCGCATCTCCCCGAGGGGCATCAGTAAGACACGATCACCGCGGAATCCCACCACTTCCGCAGGCACGGTTCCCTCTCCATCCTCGCGGGTGACATCACACAATTCCCCGACCGATGTCATGGGGCCATAGCCTTCGATCACGATCCCGACGGCCTGCGCCACACGGCCCGAGACCACAAGAGGATCTGTCTCCTCAATCAGATCGACGAGATTCACGGTGGCCTCGTTTCTGTAAGACCTCTCCAAGCCGTAGCAACTGCCGGTCCAGCGAGGCATCGACCAGTCGATTCATGGTCTCCACCACGCAACTTCCCCGGGAGAGGGACGAATCGCCTTCAACATGCAGCGCAAACGATGTGGGCCGATCGCGGCACAACTCTGCGCGAGCCGATTCAAATACTGGTGCGTCGGACGGATGCGTTCGAACAGTGACGACTCCTGCCTCCCGAACCGTCGCCAGGGCTGACTTCAGCAATCCGAGCACAGCATCCCGCCGTTCGATGATCGTGTCGCGCAGGATGCGCGTTGCCAGACTGAAAGCCAGGGCCGTCACATCCTCTTCGACGGTTTGATACAGCGATGTCCACCTGTCATTGAAGCGCCGAACTGTTTCGGCCAATAGCTGCTGCTCCTGTCGTCTGGCTTCCGCAACTCGTGCACCGGCTCGTCGTTCGCCTTCTGCAATCCCTTGATCATAGTCTGAGAGGCTTTGGTCCCCGACAAATCGATGGCCGGTATCGAAATCAGTCAGCGGAAGACTGCGGCAGCGAACCCCCGCCGCACGAACCACCGCCTGCTTGAGGATCGTATTTTCCGAACGCAGGTGATAGAGATCGAGGAGACGATTCACGGTCAGTTGCAGCGCCTCGTTTTCTAACGGCTTCAACAAAAACTCTGCCGCTCCTGCCTTCATCGCCTGAACGGCGAGGTCGACCGTTCCATATCCGGTCATTACGAGTCCCATCATGCGCTGGTCAAGATCACAGGCCTGTTGGAGCAACGCGATGCCGTCCTGGTCCGGCAATTTGACGTCGGTGATCAGGAGCGACACAGGAAATTCTTTTAGTGCCGCATGAGCTTCCCTGGCGGATCCAACCGCGCGCACACGATGCCCCGCCGACTGCAGCAGCCTCAGCAATAGTTCCCGGATAGCCTCCTCATCGTCGACGACCAGGATCGCACTCTCTCGTCGACCGTTGGGACTTACGGAAGGCTGGGAGAGAGTCGCCTGTCCGTTCGAAGCACGTTCCATTTACAGCACCGCCTCCCCTTCTCCTCCGCCGGCAATGACGATGCGCCCTTCTTCTTCAAGTTTCCGGCAGACTTTGAGGATATTCTGCTGCGCCTTTTCGACATCCGACACCTTCACCGGTCCTCTCGCCTCCATGTCGTCTTTCAACATCTCCGCCGCCCGGCTTGACATATTCTTCAGGAACTTCTCTTTGGTTTCCGGACTCGCTCCACGCAGCGCCACAGGGAGATCCTCCTTGCTGACCTCTTTCATGAGTTCTTGCATGCCGCGGTCATCGAGCTTAATCAGGTCGTCGAAGACAAACATCAGCCCTCTGATCGTATCGGCCAATAGTTGATCTCGTTCGGCAATTTTCGACAGGATGCTCCCCTCGGTGGCCTTGTCGAGGGTGGTAAGAATATTGGCAGCGGCTTCAGCGCCTCCGACAGTCGTCGCGGGGGGGGGGGGGGGG
>JACAFD010000098.1 GCA_013388555.1 Nitrospirota bacterium
ACTACTTCGGCGCCCACCGCAAAGAGCATCGCAAACCAACTGACCTTGAAGATCTTCGAATCGTACCAGAGCGACATGTCATACCCCTTGTCACTCCCTCCGAACGTTGTACTCGCCATACCGGAACCTCCTTTTTAAATAATTGAAAACCAGCTGCAGTAATTGAGGCCCATCTTGATTGAAACCCAGCACATATCTATTCCGGAGGAATACCCTCCGGCGAAACATTGCCACCCTCTGCCTGCGGGCGGCACAGTAGCGGAACCACTTTCTCTCTGTCAAGTAGAATATCCAAGGTGGAAACCTGGTCCCATCTGCAAAATACGTGCGAACGGTTATGCACTTAACTCCAGTCCCCTTCCAGCATTAACTCTCCGCAGCCAACCTGGAAAATGGGGAAGGCTCAACCGCCATTACTTGCGCTACAAGCCTATGGAACAACTTGCCACGGTACTTCGATGTCCGACGGTTGAACAGAAAAGTGAATTCGTCAAGATAGGAATCAAGTTGTTCACCGGAAAGCGTACCTTGATGAGTACGCAGTAGCCAGCGTTTCAACAATGAGGCCACTCTCTGTACGCGCGGCAGTAACGCCGATGCTGTTCTATCACCAGCACTGATTACACGTGGTCGGTGCTTGAAACCCTCCTGCCTCAACCCCGCATAGGCTTCCCATCCATCTGTGATGACCACGGAGCCCGATTCAACTGTATGCTTTACAAAGGCGATGAGAGGGCTTGCGGAGGCGGCTGGAATCCGACGTAGTCTGATTCGTCCAATTCCTTTCCGGTCGACCTGAGCAGCAATCGCCACTAAGGCCTTATTTCCCAGGTGTGGGGAACCTGCCTGAGTCTCCACGCCATCGATATAGGTTTCATCTACTTCAACTCGGCCTTCCAGCTGATCCAGGCCCGGTCGCACCATCGCACGCTGTAGCTTCTGTAGCCACAACCATGCCGTTCTATAACTGCCAAGGCCCAGCAGGCGCTGCAGTCCGGAGGCGCTGAGTCTATTCTTGTGATCAGTCATCCACCACAAAGCTCGGAACCAATCTTGTAGCGGAATTCGGGTGCGATGGAAGATTGTCCCAGCCGTGACAGAGGCCTGGTAACCACACTGCCGACACATTAAGAGAGATCGTGTGGTTGTCCAACTGCCGTTGGTCGTGCACTGGGGGCAACGGAATCCTGCAGGCCACCGCAGCCGAGCGAGGTAGGCACGGCATGCACCTTCTGTGGCGAAGCGCTTTTCGAACTCGGCGAGTGTCCGCATATAGCCCTCCACTAAAAAGGGCGCCACTTTCTTATATTTCTAACGGCATGTTCGAGTTTACTGGAGCTAAGTGCATAGTCCATTGGGCGTAAAATATACAAAAATGGTGCTAAGTGTCAAGTCTAAGGGGGGTAATGAGCACACATGCGAAGTCCGTGCCATAACAGAACGATCATGTGATTGGCTATCGGATCCGTGGTCCCAATGCTTATACAGGGTCAACCACCGGTCAAAATGTCTTATAATACATTGAATATATAAATAATTTTGCACGTCTGAATAAGGGGGGCGGAAGAACTTGCTCTGTTACTTGTTGGTGAAGTCCAAAAATATGAAATATTTTAGCCGTCACCCCCTGCCTGTTACGAAGGGGTGATCGCTTCTATTCCTCCTTAAAGTGAACTGCTCACCGATTAACTCTAATCCGTGCCTAATCCTCAATTCACGCCGTAAGCGGCTCAGTGTACATGGTCGTCAGGCGGCGGCCGAATTTCTGTTTCCCGACTGAGTTGTTCAACCTGCTGCATCAATACGCTAATGTCGCTCCATCCCGCCCCGTCTACTGCAGGGATCCACCGTGCCCGCAAAAAACCGAAACGGTCGATCAGAAACTCCATATGAGTTGGTGTTGTCCCCTCGCCGGCCAGATCAGGATTGCTAAGGGTTCTTCGGAACAGAGCGTAGCTACGTGCGATTTCCGGCGCACCCTGCGTCACCACAGGGAATGGCATGTCTGCGGTGATTGCTGCCATATCCTGTTGGTTAGGGTCATTGATAGGCACCGCCAGCACGACCGTGTTGCCGTTGCTTAGTGCGGGGAAAGCCAGCCTCAACTGGTCGAGCCTCGCGCGCGACTCTGGCCACGAAAACAGCACGAGCAAAACGGATTTTTTCTGACGGAAGTCTTTCAAGGTGCCGCTTGCTCCATTATGTGCGGAGTAGGAGAAGTTCTGCGGGACGACGTAAGGCTGATTGGGAGCGACATAGAAGTTGATGAGACGAGCTTGATAGCCGCGGGAAATAGCATGGAGAAAATTGACGAGATCCCAGCGATCCTCTTCCGAGAGTTTGTCGCCCCATGCCGGCATGCCAAACTCAAGAATGCC
This sequence comes from Nitrospirota bacterium, assembly GCA_013388555.1. Classification (GTDB taxonomy): domain Bacteria; phylum Nitrospirota; class Nitrospiria; order Nitrospirales; family Nitrospiraceae; genus Palsa-1315. The sequence continues at coordinate 2,379 of JACAFD010000098.1, forward strand.
GTGGGTCAGCCAATGGAAAAAATCACCCGCGGTATGCATCGCTGTATGCGGCTCCGTGAGCAGGTCCACCGGTTTCTTCGCAAAGGTTTTAGCGAGCACACCATTGCCCTTGGCCTGGGGTCCATGACAGGGCACACAGTTCTCGGCGAATAGGGTTGCGCCATTGGCAACGGAAATTGCATCGAATGGGACCGGTGTCTTGCGGTAGGTTTCTGGAAAGGCCTGAACGGCTAAGGAGGGGAGCGCGACGGCCAGTCCGCAAACCACCAGCGCAGTCGGGATGGCAATGTGCCACTTCGTCTCCCAGCGCTTGTATCGACCGAGTGCGACCGCTCCACCTCCCAGGAGCAGCAGTGTGATTCCTGTCCCCACGCGGACCATGACGCTGAACTCGCCCCAAGTGGCGTCAATGGAGAAGCGGAATGAATAAGGCCAATCCTCAATAACAGCATGCTTCGCAGGCACGGCGCTCGCCAGAAATGTTGCCGCCAACACTAGTGCTGATGCGAGCACGACTTCGACGGTAATCCACCGCCGAAGTCCCCGTCCGCCTGCATCAGCTACATCTCTATTCTGGCCGAGTAACGGCACCCAGACGAAGTGCGCGCGGGCGGCGATTATGAGAATCACCAGGAGCAGTGTAAGCTTTGCATTGAGAAACCAGCCGTAGCTCGTTGCGGCTAATGCGGCGTAGCTTGTATCCACCATACGATCCGTTACGATGACGCCGGTGACAATAACCGCGATCATTACGGGCAATGCCATTACTGAAAAATGCTTTAATGTCTGGATGCCAAACCGATCTGACCTCTGGCGCGATTGCTCCCCAGTGGCCACGAACAAGAGGGTGAGAAAGGCTGGCAATCCTCCAGCCCAGACGCTTGCCAGCACGATATGGAGCATGTAGGGTAATACAGATAGCAAGGACAGATCTTCGGCTGCGGAGTGGCTTGCAAGTGATCCCACAGCCAGTGTGAGGGTCGCGACGGTCGCGCACAAGATACACTGCCAATATGCCTTAGTAGAAAACCGAACATAGAGGGCCACAGCCAGCAGGAGAAGCGCAAAGGCTGCGCGCCATGTCCAGATGCGCCCTATGCGAGTTTTCTGTAAAAGCTCTAGCCAGGTTCCCGGTTGCCAAGCACTCTCGGCATTGCCCGTGACCTGTACTGTCGTAATGGCAAGTAAGCCCAGCAGGCCCAGCAGAAGCGTGACCACGAGCCACGGTAACGCCCGCTTGAGGCGGGCGAACCATGGATTGTCGGATACGGCTCTCTCGCGTCCGGCAATCGCAAGAAAAACGCAGCCGCCGATCAGGATCATGTTGGATGCAAGCGCCAGCCAGCGGATAAGCGCTGCGATGACCTCGATCATTTCTCTTGTAGTTTGCCCTTTATAGTGAAGTCGAAGGACGACTGAATTACGTGACCGTCCAACGATAGCACCCGGAACTTTACGGAATATTTTCCAGGCGCCAACTCCGGTAGCGGCAGGACGATGGACTTCAGGTCATTCGATGCAAGTTGAGGTTTGTCCGCTGTAACCGGGTTTTTGCCGGCGTCGAGCACGACGAGCGATGCGTAGGCGCTCTCAATTTCCTCGTTGAACCAGAGTTGAACGTGAGCCGGCGCCTTGGCGAGGACGGCCCGACGCGGCGGTTCTGCCTTGACCAGTGCTGCATGCGCCAGCACCGGGGCAACATGCACGCACATCACGCTTGCCATCACCGCGCCTACCACGAGGTGTTTGAGTTTGTGAATCACTCGTGGTTTCATTCAGACCTCCTCCTTTTCATTGACCCGCGTGTCCGCGAGTTGTTTCCAGCTATTGGGCCTGCTTGTCTTGTTTCGATGCAGGGGTTCCCAGGAGCCGGATAGCCGGCCATCTACGACACGGTGTTGTCAGAAATCTTACGCCGGCCGCGCACGAAAAAGAAGATCGCTGCTCCACCGGCGATCGCTGCGAGCGGGACGATGATCATGATGTAGTGCATGAAGTGCGAAACCATGTTCGATTCTCCTATCGAGATCGGGAAACGCGCCACATGCTCATGCGTGCCGCCCAAGGTGACCAGCCCAACGAATTTCCCCGGCTGGGTGAAGTTGTGTTCGAGACTGATGAAGCCGCTAGGGTAAACCTTGGACGGCACATGAAGGACCGTGATGGCCTGAAGATCCTGTTCCGAACCAGTATCCCGGATGATCCGAACCTCGACGGGCAAAGAGCGGAGTTCTCCCTCAATATAATCAAGCACCAGTACCGTGCGGCCGGTTCCCGGAACTTCTCCGCAGCTTTCTTTCCCGGCGGAGAGGTCGGGCTGATAGCCGGTTAGGTGCATGCCATAAGGCCCGATCTTGAGTATGCAGAAGTTCTTTTCCAATTCGTGCGTGTGCTGTGCTTGTGCGAAGAGTGGAACTCCGAGCGTCAGCAGCAGGACGCACAGGCTGGCAGGTTTCAGAAATTTCCAAAGCATCGTCTGTCTCCTGATCGTCTAACTAGGCGTGTTTTATTTCTTTGCTGTATCGGAGTCGCATCTGCATCGGCGCGACATGCACGTACATCGCTGCCTACCGATCCAGCATGACCATGGCATATGGCGCGCTCGTGCGCGCGACCAGCTCATGATTCAAGATTTCTGCTCCGTCTCTGACTATTGCCCCCCACGGACCCTTGCCTCTTTCTGCTGTCTAGTTTCCGCGCATGGTCACCCTAGGGGCTGAAGGGCCTGCCTCCTGACTACGCGGCGTTATCTGAAGGATTGCGACGGCTGCGCATGGCAATAAAGATAATTGCTACGACAACGGCAGCCCCGCCAAATCCGTATATGAAATAGGAGGGAGGCATCCACGTGCTCCCTTCCCCGACCGAGAACGGGAATCGCGAGATATGCTCCTGCGGCCCGCCTACGGTTACCATGCCGACATATTTGCCGGGCTGGGCAAAATTATATTCGAAATTGATTGTTCCGTTGGGGTAAACCTTGGGCGGCAGGTGAAGGACAGTGACGGCCTGAATATCTTTTTCTGAACCTGTATCCCTAATGACCCGAACCTCGGCGGGCAGCGGGCGGAGTGCATCATCCATGTAATCGAGCACGACGACTGTGCGACCGGTCGATGGAATGTCCTCGCAGAATTCTTTGTTACGGGTGTTGTCAGGCTGATAGCCGGTGAAGTGCATGTTGTAGGGGCCGATTGTGAGTCGGCACATGTCCTCTGCCAGCGCCAATCCTCCGTGAGCCCTGGCCTGTGTTGAGGATACTACCCCGATCGCCAGCATCAGAAGACACAGGCCTACAGGTTTTAGAAATCGCAGAGACATTGGCATGATCCTCCCTCTGGAATGGTGAACCATTGATGATCGCAGGCCGGAACGTCGGACTTCCTACGAACTGGGGGCAGCAGTCCACCATTTCCTGAGCCACTTCGACCGTACGAGCTTATACACGAGCCAGGCAAACAGTAGTACCCCAACCAACGGACCTGCAATAGACATCACAAGCTTCGGATAGTCGATCATATGTACCCGCAAGAGATACTGCGGGCGCCCCGTCAGATTTCGCTTCTCCGACTCAATGGTGACTGTATACAGACCTTCGTCCAGCCTCACTTCGCTCCTGAGCACTCCGTCCGGGTGAGTGCTCGGACGGACGTCCGCAACAATCTCACCCTCTGTTGCATTCTTCCCGTTTCCCCTCATGACCCTCATCCCGACCGGCTCACTGCGCAGTTCTGGGTCCACAAGGTCCACGACCAGGAACGTATCGCCTTCCTGAGGAATTTCCGTACAGTATTGATCCTTTATCTCGTATTGCGGCTGATAGGCGCTGAAATGCACCGCGACCTCACCAATCTTGCGTAGACACGGGTCTTGATCCATATCGGCGCCGCCGTGCGCCGTGATTATATCAGGGTGGTACAGAGCTGCGACAAGCATGAGCATCGTGGCGCCGGCCCCTGTCATCACGTGCCGTTTCCTCATAATGTGCTGACCCCTTCTCTATGAGACCTTCTCTATGAGACCTTGCGCTGGTCGCTGATCCGTGCGGCTCAACGACACCAATGCTTGATCGCGGCTTGATCGCGTCAAAACGCTATCTCATAGCAGGAATGATGACTATGATGCCACTAAAATGGCACAAGATTCTACCCCCCCCCTCCCTTCCGCACGATGCAGGCGAATAAAAAACTAAAATGTTTCTCTGCAAGATTCACCCTGGTCTGGATCTCTCCGTTTTCGAAAGGTCAATGATACTGTCAACATCATACGGCTCGGTGATAAAGAGGGCATCTCGTCCGGCTCATCTTAGGTGCGGTCGTCTATGAGGAGAGTCTAACGAATGGATTTTGGCTGCCCAACGGATTCGAGTATTGCCTTGAACAATGGACTCAGGAAAGTGTTCATTCGAACCCGCGCCACTCAACTTTGACTTGCCGGTATCAGATGGGAGACAATCGCAATCGTCTTACGCCTCCTTTGTAGAGTCCGGGCATCGCCGTCATTTATCGTCTCATCGGCCTTGCGAATGTAGTATTGATCCAGCGACAGCTCTAGCGTATGAAGGTGTCTGACGTTGTTGAAACGGCGCTCAAGGAATGCTGGATCCAAAAGGATTGGACGCTCCGGTAAGTCTTTTTCTTGGACCCAGATGGGATTTCTCGCAATATGCTCCAAACCGTCGCACTGAGAGGCAGTCGTGGGCAACGACAGTTGTTTTCAGACATCAGTGTGACGGTCAAGCCGGGAACATTATTGGCTGTGGCAGGTGAGAACGGCAGCGGGAAGACCAGCTTTCTCCGCATGCTGTGTGGCTTATTGTCGCCTGATGATGGTGCGGTTCTTTGGCAGGGCAAAGACATCCGCCAACTCAAGGAGCTCTATTGTGCCCAGCTCATCTATATCGGGCACCTCAACGGGATCAAGGACGACTTAACCCCGACAGAAAACATTAAAATTTCTGCTGGCTTAGCAGGTGGTGACAGCTCCAGTGAAATTGTGCGAAAGGCGCTGGAAGCCGTCGGTCTCGGGCGCTCGACTCACACTCTGCCGACGAGAGTCCTATCACAAGGACAAAAGCGCCGCGTGGCGCTGGCGCGTCTGTGGCTATCCACACGTCCATTATGGTTTTTGGATGAACCCTTCGCTTCACTCGATACTTTGGCCGCGACCTACTTGACACAACGCCTGCAGTCACATCTGGGTAACGGCGGCATGGTGGTTGTGTCCACCCATCAGGAGATCGCGCTTCCTACTGATTCGATCCAGCACCTGAGGCTGAGTCGATGAGCCAGCCCAGCATGAGTGAGGCGTTGGGTGGAGTGGTCCGGCGGGATCTCTTGCTGGCCATGCGGCACCGTTCGGATGTGGCGATGTCAGTGTTTTTCGTGGTCATCGTCGCGAGTCTTTTCCCATTGGGGGTTGGGCCTGAGGCAGCGGTTCTCAGGATGATCGGCCCCGGCGTGCTCTGGGTTACGGCTCTGCTGGCTTGCCTGTTGTCACTGGGGCGCCTCTTTACGGCTGATTATCTTGATGGTGTCTTGGAACAGACGGCGCTGATACCTCAGTCGCTGGCTGTTCTGGTTATTGGAAAGGTTTTCGCCCATTGGGTGGTCTCGGGCCTGCCGGTGGTCCTGCTCTCGCCGCTTCTCGGCTTGCAGTTTGGCCTGGATGGGGTGACGCTGGGGGTACTGACGTTATCGCTCTTGCTTGGTACGCCAACGTTAAGTATGATTGGTGCTATCGGTGCTGCGCTGACACTTGGATTACGTGGAAGCGGCTTACTGGTTGCTCTTCTGGTGCTCCCTCTCTTTATCCCGGTGTTGATATTTGGGGCCGGCGCCGTTACAAGTAGTGTGTCTGGAATCGGCAGCGAAGCGAATCTGTCCTTACTCGGAGCCTGTTTTTTGCTGTCATTTGCTTTTGCGCCATGGGCCACGGCTGTTGCATTACGAATTGCGTTGGAATAACAGATTCTATTTGAGTGCCCACATATTTCCTCCCCCTAATGGGTCATTGCGGACAGTTTCGTCGTATGGCGATAAGAAGGAGGCTGACACGGTTTGGATTGTCGGCTGTCCATAGGCTGGAAATCCTGAACTTGAGCTAGATCATTATGGGTATTAACTGGTTTAAGTATTCGTCACCGCAGGCCTTTCACCCCCTGGCAGGGAAAATGATTCCGTGGTTTTCCGTTGCTGCGGGCTTGTTGATCATCATCGGCTTGTATATCGGGTTCTTCGTCGCACCGACTGATTTTCAGCAAGGCGATTCTTACCGGATTATTTTCGTCCATGTGCCAGCTGCCTGGATGTCCATGTTCCTGTATGTCATCATGGCCGCATGGGCCGGCGTTGGGTTGGGACTGAACGCGCGTCCTTCCTTCATGATGGCCCAGGCCATTGCGCCGACCGGAGCGATGTTTACATTCATTGCGCTGCTGACCGGGGCGATGTGGGGCAAACCGACCTGGGGCGCCTGGTGGGTGTGGGATGCCCGGCTGACGTCCGAATTGATTCTGTTGTTCCAATACATCGGTATCATCCTGTTACGGGCGGCGATTGATGACCTGCGTCGAGCCGATCGGGCTAGTGCGGTCTTGGCGTTGGTCGGAGTGGTCAATGTCCCGATCATCTATTTCTCCGTACGCTGGTGGAATACGTTGCACCAAGGGGCGTCAGTCAGCATGACCGCGTCCCCAAAAATGGCGACGACGATGCTGACGGCCATGTTAATCATGACAGTGGGTTTCTGGATGTACAGTTTTGCCGTCACATTGGCTCGTGTGCGTTGCGTGATTCTCGATCGTGAGCGGCAACCGATGTGGGGCAACCAGACCTCGATTCAAGAAGTGGCGGAGGCGCGCTGATGCAGTGGGGAAGCGTGAGTGAATTTTTCGCCATGGGGGGCTACGGCCTCTACGTGTGGGTCTCGTTCGGCGTTACTGCCCTCTGCATGTTCGGGGAAGTCCTCGCCGTCTGGCGTCGACATGCTGCCGCGGTGGCAGAGAGCCGTGACGTGTCTTAGGAGGAAACGGATACGATGAAACCTCGGCACAAGCGGTTTATCTTTATCGGCCTCGGCTTGCTCGCGTTGGCAGGGGCGTCGATGTTGATTCTGAACGCGTTTCAGAAAAATCTCGTCTTCTTTTATACACCGACGGCGGTGGCGAATGGCGAAGCGCCGAAGGGGCGTGGCTTTCGTATCGGCGGGATGGTCGAAGACGGCAGCCTCACACGGGAGGGCGATGGATTAACCGTCCATTTCGTCATAACCGATACGGCGAAACGTGTACCCGTGACGTTCAAGGGCATCCTCCCCGACCTTTTCAAGGAGGGGAAGGGCGCGGTGGCCCAGGGGCAACTCGGGGCCGACGGGACTTTCCTCGCGAGTGAAGTGCTGGCGAAGCACGATGAAAACTATATGCCGCCGGAAGCGGCTGAAGCGCTGGCCAAAGCCAAGTCGGCCGCCGGGGCGCAAACCAGCAGCACGCTCGTCGTCAATCCACGCTAGGAGCCACCATGATCCCAGAAATCGGTCATTATGCCTTGATACTTGCGCTCTGCGTGGCGGTCGTACAGGGGACCATTCCCATTTACGGCGCTGCAGTCGGGAACTCTTCCTTCATGTCCGTGGCAAAGCCGGCTGCGCGGGGGCAATTTCTTCTGGTCCTGCTGGCTTTTTGTTGTTTAGGCTATGCCTTTGCAGTCAAGGACTTCTCCGTACTCTACGTCGCGGCCACGTCGAATTCTCAACTCCCCCTGCACTATCGAATCGCTGCCATCTGGGGCGCGCACGAGGGATCCTTGCTACTGTGGGTATTCATTCTCACCATCTGGATGGTCGCCGTCTCATTCTTCTCGGGGCATTTACCCGAGGCGATGCGTGCCCGTATTCTCGGTGTGATGGGATTGGTCAGCGTGGGATTTCTCTTATTCATGCTGACGGTCTCCAATCCATTCGAGCGGTTGATCCCAGCTGCCTTCGATGGACGGGATCTGAACCCCTTATTGCAGGACCCGGGCATGGTGATACATCCGCCGATGCTCTATATGGGGTACGTAGGATTCTCCGTCGCATTTGCCTTTGCGCTGGCTGCGCTGTTTGGCGGAACATTGGATGCGGCTTGGGCTCGTTGGTCGCGCCCCTGGACGACAGTGGCCTGGTGCTTTTTGACCATTGGTGTCGCGATGGGGAGCGGCTGGGCCTACTATGAGTTGGGCTGGGGCGGGTGGTGGTTCTGGGATCCGGTCGAAAATGCCTCGTTCATGCCCTGGTTGGCTGGCACAGCATTGATCCATTCCCTGGCGGTCACGGATAAACGAGGCAGCTTCAAGGCCTGGAGCGTACTACTGGCCATTTTGGCGTTCTCGCTCAGTCTGCTCGGGACCTTCTTGGTCCGTTCCGGTGTCTTGACCTCGGTCCACGCGTTTGCCACTGATCCGAAGCGTGGTCTGTTTATTCTGGTGTTCTTAGCCGTGGTCATCGGAGGCTCCCTGATGTTGTACGCATGGCGTGCGCCGCGCGTGGGGCTGGGCGGCGGCTTCTCCATTGTTTCACGCGAGGGGATGTTACTGGCGAACAACGTATTACTGGTTGCGGCCTTGGGGTCAGTGCTCTTGGGCACGCTCTACCCTTTGTTCCTGGATGCGCTGGACCTTGGTAAAATTTCAGTCGGTCCACCCTATTTTGATACAGTCTTTGTCCCATTGATGACGCCTGCCATCTTCCTAATGGGGATCGGTCCTCTAGCGCAATGGAAGAAAGCCAGCCTGCCGGATTTAGCGGTGCGGCTGCGTTGGGCCTTCGGGGTGAGTGTCGCAACCGCCCTGGTGGTGCCGATTCTCATGGGTCACTGGTCGCCGCTCGTGAGCCTTGGTCTATTACTGGCGCTCTGGATTGCGACAACGATCGCGGTTGACTTGCGTGAAAGGCTTACTCGTACGGATGGAAGCAGCTTCATGGGCAAACTGGCCATGCTCCCTCGGGCCTACTGGGGAATGGTCATAGCCCACTTCGGACTTGCCCTGTTCATCACCGGCGTGACCATGGTGAAGGGGTTCGAAGTTGAGCAGGATGTACGGATGAACGTAGGAGAGACGGCAACGCTCGGTGGCTATACGTTCCGGTTTGATGGAACTGAGCAGTACAGGGGACCGAACTATATCGCGGCGCGTGGGTCGATTCACGTGAGTCAGGATGGACGTGACGTGACGGTGATGTATCCTGAAAAGCGGCGCTACACCGTTCAGAATCAGACCATGACCGAAGCCGCGATCTCTCCCGGGTTTCTGCGCGACCTCTATGTGTCGTTGGGTGAGCCGCTCGAAGGGGGAGCCTGGAGTGTCCGGCTCTATCACAAGCCCTTTATCGATTGGATCTGGGGCGGATGTCTGGTTATGGCAGTGGGGGGCGTGGTAGCCATCAGTGATCGCCGGTACCGACTCGCGTGGCGCCGCAAAGAGGTCGAGGTGCCGGCAGGGACACAGATGGCTCGGCAGACAGTCTCATGAGTCGGTTTCTTATCCCGCTCGGCATCTTTGTGGTCGTGCTCGCGTTTCTTGGTGTCGGCCTGACGCTCAACCCGCGTGAATTGCCGTCTCCCTTAGTGGGGAAGCCGGCGCCGAATTTCTCACTTCCGCAGCTCCACGAAAAGGACAAGGTGCTTTCATCGACTGATCTGAGAGGCCAGGTTTGGCTGCTTAACTTCTGGGCTTCCTGGTGCGGTGGCTGCAAGGAGGAACACCCTGTCCTCATCCACCTCGCGAAATCCGGGGAGGTGCCCATCTATGGTATGGACTATAAGGATCGGAGAGAAGAGGCGCTGGCATGGTTGAAAGAGTGGGGCAACCCCTATCCGCTTGTTGCCGTGGACGAATCAGGGCGCGTCGGCATTGATTATGGCGTCTATGGTGTACCGGAGACCTATGTAATCGATAAGGCCGGTGTCATCCGCTACAAACAGATCGGTCCGCTACGCGAAGATGTCTTGCAAACGAAAATCTTGCCATTGGTCAGGGAGCTGCAGAGCCAATGAGGTGGTTCTACTTAGTAGTTATCCTTCTCATCCCTGGTCTCGCTGCGGCGGCCTACGAAGCAAGCCCGCTCGCTGAGAACCCGCAGGTTGAGGCGCGTCTAAAAGCCCTCGCCGTAGAGCTACGTTGTTTGGTTTGCCAGAATCAGACGTTGGCTGATTCGAATGCGCCGTTGGCCGAAGACTTGCGCCGGGAAGTTCGCGAGATGATTGTCAAAAATATGAGTGACCAGGAGATCATTGACTTTCTCGTCAGCCGCTACGGAGATTTTGTCCTCTATCGTCCTCCTCTCAAGACCACAACCACATTGCTCTGGGTAGGACCATTCCTCCTGCTGATTGGAGGCGCGACGGCCCTGGTTCTTGCGCTCCGCAAGAGACAAAAGAAGCTTGCCGCCGTGGCACTGACGGAAGCAGAGCACAACCGTGTCGCACAACTGCTCTCCGAGGGAGCGAATCGCCCTTGACCATCATGTTCTGGCTCATTGCATCGACGATGACGCTTCTCGTCCTGGGTCTCCTGTTGTGGCCCCTGATGAAGCGTACAGCGGCTGCTGCACCAGCGAGAGAAGAAGAGAAGACCCTGTCGATCTTCCGGCAACAGTTTGCGGAGCTGGAACAGGATCGGGCAAATTCTGTCCTCACCGATGAACTCTATCAGCAAGCGAGGCAGGAGCTCGAGCGCCGGCTGCTGGAAGAGACCGGTACCACGGAGATGACCACCAAAAAACCCCGGCAGCAGATGCATGGCAAGCCGGTGGCCTTCGCGCTTGCCGTCATCATCCCGACGGCCTGCGGGTTGCTCTACTGGCAACTTGGAAATCCACTCGCGATAACAGAGTCACCTGCCCCTTCGTTGTCTGCACAGGGAGGAGCACAAGAGGGGGATCCCTTCGCTGCCGGACTCGACCCACTGATCGAGCGGCTCAAACAAAAGATGGAGCAGAACCCCGGTGATGGTGCGGGGTGGGCATTGCTCGCGCGTTCGTATATGGGGGTTGGTCGTTACGCAGAAGCAGCATTGGCCTACGAGCAAGCCACCAACCTGATCCCTGACGATGCCCAGTTACTCGCCGATTATGCGGATGCCATGGGGGTGCTCCATGGTCGTAAATTGGAGGGGAGACCTGAAGCGTTGATCCAACGGGCGCTGAAGATCGATCCACGCAATGTCAAGGCGCTGATGTTGGCAGGGACCGTGGCATTCAATCGAGACAATTTTGCCCAGGCGGTGAAGGATTGGGAACTTGCTCGCGCGAATCTTCCTGAAGACATCGATCCGGAAATGACACAGCAATTAGTCGCTGCGATCGAAGAGGCCAAGAGCCGACTTGGCGGTGGCCGAGAGATGGCGCGAATGGAGCGGGAACCAGCAGGGCCGGCTCAACCAGTGAGGAAGGCCGGACAGCCACGTGCGATCAGAGGCACGGTGACCCTTGCACCCGGTCTAGCCGGCAAGGTCTCAGAGACGGACACGCTGTTTGTCTTTGCTCGCGAAGTGAACGGGCCCCCGATGCCGGTGGCAATCGTGCGGGCGAGCAAGAAGGATTTGCCCTTCACGTTCCAGCTTGATGACTCGACCAGCCCGATGCCGTCGAGAAAACTGTCCGGTGCTGGACCAGTGGTGATCGTGGCTCGTCTCTCGAAATCAGGCCAGGCCATGCCGCAGAGCGGAGATCTGGAGGGGACTAGTCAGCCGATTCAAGCCGGGGGGGACGGGATCACTGTCGTCATCGACCGTGAGCGGCTGGGTACGGAACCAGCCGCGCCGGCTCAACCAGTGAGGCAGGCGGGACAACCACGTGCGATCAGAGGCACGGTGACCCTTGCGCCCAGTTTAGCCGGCAAGGGATCGGCCGCCGACACGCTGTTTGTCTTTGCCCGCGAGATGAATGGCCCCCCGATGCCGGTGGCAATCGTGCGAGCGAGCAAGAAGGATTTGCCCTTCACGTTCCAGCTTGATGACTCGACCAGCCCGATGCCGTCGAGAAAGCTATCCGACGCTGGACCAGTGGTGATCGTGGCTCGCCTATCGAAATCAGGTCAGGCTATGCCGCAGAGCGGAGATCTGGAGGGGACGAGTCAACCGATCCAAGCCGGAGTCGATGGGCTCTCTGTCGTCATCGACCAGGAACGGCCCTAACCTGGGGACTGACACCCTTCCCCGCGGCTGCGTGCGGTGTCTGTCCCGGTCCGAACCGCCCCGTTTCTCTGCATCCCTCTTGACATCTCCTGAGACATGCTGAGATATATGCGCGCTGTGTCCTCAGCGACCAATTCGTAGATCACGAAGAATCTTCTAACAAATAGGGAGTATTGCACATGGTCGACAGACGTTGGATATGGTGCGGTCTACTAATCTGCGGATTGTTGCTTGCTTCAACAGGGCTTGGCTATACGGAACCGACAGCGCCTGCGAAGCCGGCTGGACAGGCTGGATCGTCGCTTGCCATCAGTGGCAAGGTGACGATCGCGCCAAACCTGGCCAGCAAAGGAGCCCCGACAGACACATTGTTTGTATTTGCGCGTGAAACGAATGGCCCACCGATGCCTGTCGCGATTGTGCGGGCGACGAAGAAGGATTTGCCCTTCAACTTTCGGCTCGATGACTCAGTCAGTATGATGCCTTCCAGAAAACTTTCTGATGTCGGCACGGTCGTGATTGTGGCTCGCCTATCGAAGTCCGGCCAAGCTATGCCTCAGAGTGGAGACTTGGAGGGAGTGAGTCAGCCGGTGAACCCTGGAGCGGAGGGGGTTGCCATTGTTATCGATCGTGAAAGACCCTAGCCCAGTGACTGACACCATTCCCGGGCTCTGCGCCTGGTGTCTGTCCCAGTCCGAACTGCAAACGGCTGCACACCGTTCCACGTTGTTGATGGCACTGTATTTGCAAATTTATATGAAAAATACGTGACCGGCGATTTTTTTATCTGAATGCCACTTAATATCTTGACATGGATTATGTCCTGCGATATACATGCGCGGTGCTGTGATTAGCCAGCGCTAATGTAGATATAAATGCATGTAAAAATCTGAAAAACCGCACCAATAATAGACCGTTGTACTTTATGAATGGAGGGAGGATTAGCATGGTGAATAAATTCTGGCTGAGATGTTGTCTCGTGGTGTGCGGGGTGATGCTCGCAGGGACCGCACAGGCCAACTTCCCCAGCGTTCCCAAGGAGACCTATGAGGCCCTGAACCTTGATCGGTCCGCCAGCCCCAAGGAGTTTCATGAGGCGTTGACGAAGCGCTACAAGGATCCAGGCAAAGGAGCGGGGAAGGGGCAGTACGGCCAGTATTGGGAGCCGATTCCCATCACCAAGTACCTGGATCCTATGAGCTTCTACAAGCCACCCCAATCGGTCAAGGAAGTGGCGACGCGCGAGCAGTGCGTGAAATGCCACGCCGATGAGTCGCCTGGGTGGGTGATAACTTGGAAAAAGAGTGCCCACGCCAATCTTGACAAGATTCGCAAGCTGACCCCCAAAGACGACACGTTCTATAAGAAAGCGAAGTTGGAGGAAATCGAGGCGAACCTGCGCTCGATTGGCAAGCTCGGAGCAAATGAGAAGTTGAAGGAAGTCGGCTGCATCGATTGCCATGTCGACATCAACACGACGAAGAAGGCCGATCACAGGGTTGACCTGAAGATGCCTACTTCCGATGTGTGCGGCAACTGCCATCTGATGGAATATGCCGAGCGCGAGTCTGAGCGCGACACGATCTTATGGCCGAAGAACCAGTGGCCACGGGGTCGTCCGTCGCACGTGCTGGATTGGCGCGCCAACGTCGAGACCGATATCTGGGCGGGCATGTCGCAGCGCGAGATTGCTGAAGGCTGCTCCATATGCCATACGAATCAGAACAAGTGCGATAACTGCCATACCAGGCACGAATTCTCGGTGGCCGACTCCCGCAAGCCTGAAGCCTGCGGTACCTGCCACAGCGGGGCCGATCACAACAACTGGGAAGCCTACAACGGGTCACAGCACGGGCTGGGGTACCAGGCTTCTAAGGGTAGATGGAATTTCGATTTACAGCTCAAGGATGCAGTTGCTAAGGGCGGGCAGAAGTTCCCGACCTGCCAGAGCTGTCATATGGAGTACCAGGGTAAATTCAGCCACAACACGGTGCGTAAGGTTCGCTGGGCGAATTATCCCTTCGTGCCAGGGATTCGCGAGGCTGTATTTGACAACTGGGGTATGCAACGGTACGAGGCGTGGGTCAAGACCTGCACCACGTGCCATTCCGAGACCTTCGCCCGCGCCTACTTGGAGTTTATCGATAAGGGCACGAGCCACGGCCTGGATAAAT
>JACAFD010000020.1 GCA_013388555.1 Nitrospirota bacterium
GAGCCGATAGCCCGTGGTATCCAAGCGTCACCCTGTACCGACAACCCCGTGGGGGTGATTGGGGCAGCGTGTTTGACCAGGTCACCGCTGATCTCGCGCAGATTCGACGTTGAACTCCCCCAAAGGCACAGTCAGGGCAAAAGGCGTCGAGTGCGAGGCATTCAAGCAGAAGTCCGGATTTGTGATTCGCTGTCTCGCAGCCACAGTGATTCTGCAACTGCGAGACGGTTGAGGCCGACCAGGCCTGGGAGGGGAAACTTAGGCGAGCTTGAACTTCTTCCGCAGGGCGCCGGCAAGGCCAAGCAGGCCGCTGCCGAACAAGAGCACTGCCCCAGGAAGGGGAACCGGCGACGTCCCCTTTACCTGGAAGGCCAGCTGGGAGTTCAAGGGCGGCCCGCCGCCCCCAATTGGATCCCAACTGAAGGTGGCCTTGCCGGTCAGCAGCCAGCCGTCCAGCAATTCCAGGCCAGTCAGTTTCATGACCTGCCGATCCTGTCCGTTGAGAGTCCCGCTCATCACATCCGAGAGCGAAATTCCGTCCAACACCAGCTGGCTGAGCTTCATAGAATCAAACCCCGTGTCCACCGTACGGGTCCGCAGATAGACCTCCCCCGTGGCCAATCCCTGATACGCGGGCGCCACTGTATAGAGAAATGGACTACCCGTCGCTCCAAGAACCGAATACGTCACCTGACTTGTCACGGGGCTGTAGTGAACCGAGAAATCCACCGGCGTGCCGCTGGTCCAGGGAAAATCCGCCTGGATAGCCGGGGCGGCCGTCGTCTCGCCTAGATCGATTTCGAACGTTGAATTGCCGCCGGCATTCACGCTGCCGATACGCCCCTCCGCCTCGAACATGGGCACCACACCACTGAGCAGGCTGTCGTCGTTGACCACCTGAACGGTCAAGGCCTGGGTGGACGGCGGCTGGCTGACCATCAGCACGGCCGATAAGGCCATCGTCATACCCAGCCATGTCTTAACACTCAGACTGGCTGTCTTGTGTGCATTTTTTCCCATGTGCATGATCATACTATTTCTTGGTCTCTCAGACTTCGTGTCTGTCGAGAGCGTTGTGTTACGACGCCGAGTAGTATCGACGAAGCATGGGAAACAGGCCCATCAACCCTGAGCCGAACAAGAGCACCGCCGCGGGCAACGGAACAGGGGTCGCTGTGCCCACCCAAAGGGAGTCTCCTGACCCTGGCAGGTTTTGAATATGAGACGCCATCACGTAGCTCCCCGTTCCGCCCCCGGGAAGCGAGAAGAAATGAAAATCTTCCACGCCCAGATCTTGACCAACCACGCTCAAATGAAACGACAGAGTCTGGCCATGACCAAGAAAATTGTTCGTGGTGTATTCGAATTTTCCATCAAAATAGCCATCACCGTCGGCCTTTAACCCATTAATCGTGGAACTAGTCGTGGGCGCCAGCAATGTGCTGTAAGTTCCGGTAACGGCGCTCACATTGGAGAACGCGAGCTGGTCGGGATTGAGCGATCCGTGGGCAAAATTGAAATATAACGAATCGAGTTTGGTCCCCGCGCCAGCTTGATTCAGCACATCGAATTGCACGGCGGTGCCGAGGTCGGTCAGCGTGACCGTCCCCAGTGGGGTCACCGTGCCGGTCGGAGGACTGAAGACGTAATCGAGGGGATAGATGACAGCTGATGCATGTAGAGGAGCAACCACTCCTGCAATCAGCGCTCCCAGCAATACTGCGGCTCTCATTGACATGTTCATCACGTTGCCCTTTCGACATTCTTTTTGACCCGGCAGACGCGCCTCTCAGGACGCGCCTGCCATCGACTGTGTTACGACGCCGAGTAATATCGACGAAGCACGGGAAACAGGCCCATCAACCCTGAGCCGAACAAGAGCACTGCCCCAGGAAGGGGAACCGGGGAGGTCTGCACGACCCTGCCGCTGAACCCGGCAGAATCCTGCCCGGTCAGGGTAAAGGACATAATGGCCGACATAGTCACGCAGGCCTGACTGCAGGTCAGTGAATTGTCTGCGGAGAAATTCGTACCGCCTGTTCCGTTTCCGGGCGTTCCGAGAAACTGGAACAGGTCGCCGATATTGACGTTCTTCGAGATGGGAGTGCCGTTCGAATAGAGGTCGAACGAGGTCAGCATCTTGCCGCCCGGTATCGTTGGCTGAATCGTCGCCCCGTCGTCGAGCCCGTCGGTCAGGGTGAGACCGAGTTCCGCGTGCGAGTCGACTGGCCCCAATAGATTGGGGACGAGCGGGGTATTGAACGCGATAGAATATGCGAGGGGGGCGTTCGTATTATTGGCGACGCCTCCCGCAAATAAGAGCAGAGGGTCCGGCACCGCTTCCGCATTATTGATCCAAATGCTACCGCTGCCGTCGGCCGCCGTAGCCGAAAACGGACCGGTCAGACTGAAGGTATCCTTGGTGGCATCGTAACTCCAGAGCGATTCGTCCACTTGGAACGCTTCGCTGCCGATCTGCAGCGTCATTCCCGGCAAGGGTGGCGCCACAGCCGCCACGGCCCACGAGGCCGGGAAGATCACGAGCGCGCCAAGGACAGCGCCCAGCAGCGCCCGTTTGCGATTATTTCGCATGGTCCCCATGATTGAACGGTTCATAACATGACCTCTTCTCATCAATAGAGCCAACCGGCAGGCACGCCTCTCACGACAGGCCTGCCGGCGACTGTTTTACAACGCAGAATAGTATCGACGAAGCATAGGAACCAGACCCATTAACCCTGATCCAAATAAGAGCACTGCCCCAGGCAACGGCACCGGGGCAACATCGACCGTGTTTACGACGTTGCCGCTGAAGATACTCGTGCTGGTAAATGCGCCACCGGTCCCGGGATTCGGCGACGCGAACAACAGAGTGAACGCTCCTTGAAACGGCGTCTCCGCCGTCAAACCGTAATAGGTCAACAGATCGGGATGCTTGGTGTCCGAAAACGTCCCGAACGTCACCTTGAACCCTTGGGTTCCGAGATCTTGCACGAAGGCACTGTTGAAGGTGCCGTTCAGCAAGGTCGATCCCAACGCGATATCGGTGGTGGTGCCTTGCAAGTCAACTCCACCCGTGATGGTCACCGATCCACTCGATCCGAAGCTCCACCAGCCGTTGTTGCTACCGCTTGATGGGGGACCGCCTGCGCTGATCAGCGTGCCCGTATTGAAATTCAACACGCAGCTCAAACAGACTGACGTCACGTTTGAATTGGCCGGCGTGCCGAGGCCGACCACGTTATCCACTTCGATGCCGGTGCCGATGAGCGCCGTGCTACCTCCGGCATAGGAGACCGTGCCGGCGGTCGGCGCCCCGATATTGAAATCTAAGGAAACCGCCTTGGCAGCCGGGGCGACGAGTAATCCCATCGCCCACAGGCCCACACCCAAGGCGACCATTGGAATTTTCAGTTTCATAAATCTGCCTTTTTTCCGGGGAGCTTGAACCTCCCCCTCAGAGGTTACCCTCTCCTCGTATACCGAGGTTGAAAGTCGAGCGAGGAATTCGTCCTGTCCCGCTTAGAAGAGCCGGAAGGCTTCTGCCTTCCGGCCCCCTACTTCTTTCCGGGACCCACACAGGCGATCCCGGATACTCAACCGAGTCGTCCAGCCTTACGGATTCGGGCTGCTGTAGAAGCCGCGGCACTGAGCATCGTACTCAGCCGACTTCGTCGAGTAGCTGACATGATCCGGCGCAGCGCTATCGGCTGTCTTGGGCGCCAGGATGTTCGGAGTCGCTTCAAAGGCCCAATTCGCCGGCAAGTTTTCGACCACCGTCGTGTTTTGCGCGTCGGAGATCAGGCGATTGATGAAGGCATCCCGCGTCGCATCGCCGGTTCCGGCGGTCTTGGTGTAGGCTTCCAAATTCACCCAGAATTCGGACTTGCCGCAACGGATCCCTTGCAACACTTTTGGTCGGGCTGTCGCCTTCACAGCATCCGCCACGGTCCTATCCACTCCACGGAACCCGTTGATGTTGATCACATTGGCGTTGGCAATGCCCGAAGTGGCAGGCAAGATGTACGCGGGTGAGGCAGTGGCTTCGAACGAATCGATGTAGCCGATCTTGCCAAACAGTCCATCGCCTGTATCGGGATCGCCTACTGCTTCTGCGACATTGGCTAAGCAGTTTTTTACACCTGAACTTGAGGCAAAATAGAAGGCCATGCCGGGTGTTGTTAGGTTCCATTCAGCCGCTTCTTCCTTCATCAGCACCTGATCGAACGTCGCCTTGGACCCGGATCCAAACTCCCGCATGCACAACCGGACGTTGTGGGGACCGGACGGAACCGCTTGAGTTCCAGCAGCGTCATTGGTTACCGCATAGCCCAGCTCTCTCCAGTCTCGGACCTGCCGGGAGAAGATCTGTTCGATTTCCGTCTGGGTCAGGTTCAGCACCGGACCGAGGTTGTTACCCGCAGAATCGACACGTCTCACGCTGCTCTGCACCACGAGGCTGAAGGGCAGCACCATGAGGTTATGTTCCGTGATGTTCGGAGCTGGATCGGCCGGTTCCGTCCCGGCCGGCGAGGTTTGGCCGAAGGAGGTGAACCGGACGTCAGAATAGCCCATATGCATCGGCTGCCGGACGAAGGTTGGGGTCGGATAGTCAGTCGTCACGGCACTTGGCGGGTTGGTGCAGGTCTTGTTCTCCTGGATGGATTGGGTGACGATCGTCGCACTATCCACGTCATAGAATGTCTTGTTCACCGCGGCCAACGTTCCACAACCGCTCGTGGCAGGGTTCGTCTGGTCGATATAGCCCAGGAAGCCCTTGCCGTTGTATTTCCCCTTGGAACGATCGCCGCCGGTCAGGTCGTCGACCGGATAGGCGCCGTCTGATGAACCTCGGGCTGAATAGTGGAAATTAATCGGCTGGCCTGCAAAGGTACATTGCCAGAGATGGACATTATTGTTCGACGACTGATAGTGCGTAATCCCGAGGGCATTATTGCAGACCGAGAGGGGCACTTCGTTGATAAATTGGCGGCCCGCGGAGGACCCTCCTGAATAGACGTCGATCGCTTCGGCTTGAGACGCCATCCCAGCCACGCCGATGACGGCGGCAGCAATGGCAGCGAGTTGATTGGTATTCATTGTTTATACTCCTGTTAATAAAGTGTACTTATTGGAACGATAGATCATACCTGTGCGTTCGGCCTGCACCGTGATACTTATGCAGCCTGTCCGAACAGCTTGCGCCGGGCGATCCCGACGAGGCCGATCAACCCAGTGCCGAAGAGCACTGCCGCCGCCGGCACGGGAACCGGCGCCAACTCGCCACCGGTAATCTGGAAATTTCCGTTGGCTGTGAGCAGAGCCTGGCCCTTGCCGAGCAGAGGATCATCGATCAATTCGCTGTCCCCCTGGACCAGATAAAGGAGCTGATCGAGGTTGCCCGCCATCACAACATTGAATGAGTTGAACAGCCTTTCTGTCGTGAACGTTCGCGCGCTGGCGGAGTTCGGATTGTCAAAAGCAATCACCGAACCGTTTTGCCCGGGGGGGGTCAGATTCGGCATGTTAGCGTCGGTCGCAGCACCGGACCAGTTTTGCATCCCAACTGCGAAGCTCCCGACGGACCCATGGACTGTCCCAACCTGGTTTGAAAGACTCGTTCCTCCCAGGGAGGAAAATCCACCAGTGCTGCCATCCGCCTGATACCCCATCACGGTGTAACGCAGGGGATAATCTGGGGTAGCAGGGTTGTTGTCGATGATGCCCGCCGCGCTCAGATAGGCGGACAGGTCGAACTGGTAGGTCGTCGCGGGGGTACTGCTCAGCACGTTCATGCTCGGACCGCTGCCCGGAGCGGTCAGATCGGTCAAGTTGATAATCGCTTCGGTCCCCTCGGTCGGAGTCCGGTTTCCGTAGATTGCGAGGATCAGATCGCCTTGCTGGAAATTGAAGGCTTCCGCCGACTGGCCCATGCCAGCCACGAGCATGAGTGCGGCGCCTGTCAGTACCGTCATTTTTTTCTTCACTGAAGCTTGCTTCATTGCTTCCCTCCTTGTTTGGAAACGACACGACTTCCTTTACCCCTTGTATCTCTTGCCTGTCC
>JACAFD010000159.1 GCA_013388555.1 Nitrospirota bacterium
CCACCTTTCTCACCTCCGCCTTTGTCCCGGAATCTGTGACCACGAGAAACTCCCACGGTTGAAGATTGAGAGGACTCGGTGCCCACGTGCCGGCACAGAGGATCGCTGCAATAGTCTCCGCCGGGATCATCTCAGTTTCAAAAGAACGGCAGCTCCGCCTGGTCTTGACGAGATCCTTGAAATCCATGGTTTTTGTCTCCTTTCCTGGTCTCCTGTAAGATAGATGCGAAGCAGGAAATGCGGCATCCCGCGAAACCGATCCGTAGTGGGATAATTCTTTCGTGATTCTGGAGCATAGGATATCCTTCCTTGAGCGTCAAGGGTAAAGCCGGTCGTTCGATTTGGGATACGTGGGCAATATAAGTATCGAAATCGCTCGTTCTGAGCTGTGTAAGAGCCGATAGACTGGTAACTCGAGTCATAACATCCAAGGAAATACGAACGGAGGAGACATTAAGGCCATCCAGAAGAACGGATCAAATCCCAAAGAACAGTCGTCACTTTGTTCCCCTCACCGAAAAAACTTCCACGCCACCAGTGCGCCAACAGTGGCAACGATAAAGACAAAGGCTGCAGGCAGGAGTGTATCGAACGTGAGGAGGGCGGAGAGGGAACCAGCCTGAGCGACGGTATCCGCAGCATAGGACGTTACGGCAATACAGGGCACTACGCCTAGGGCTGAACCCAAGACATAGTCGCGCACGCGGACGCGGGTCACCCCGATAGCCCAGTTGAGCGGCGGCGCCATGAAAAGCACGAGCCGCAGGACAAGGATCGTCCTGAATCCTCGGCGCGCTAGACGTTCGTCGATGGCCTGGATGCGCTCGAATCTGGATAGCAGTGCCCGCCGGACTGCATCCCGCATAAAATACCGGGCGATGAGAAACGAGCAGGTCGAGCCCGCCACAGATCCGATCCAACCCAGCAGGAATCCGTTGACAGCGCCAAACAGCACCCCTCCTATGGCGATGAGCACAATTTCCGGTATGTGGAGGAGTACCGCCCCAACGCAGAGCCCCACAAACGCAAACGCGCCACAGGCACCAAGGGAGTGCACCATTGAACGGACCTGTTCAAGAGAGGCGTGCCGGGAAAGATCATATGAGGCGCCGGCCCAGGTCAGGCCGCCCAAGACCAAAAGGCCGGCTGTTGGTTTTATCCATCGTCTTACCTTCGTATTCCACATATCCCCTTGCCTCGTTTGACAGCGTATCGTTAGTGGAAAGCGGAAGGGTGCTGCCTTAGGCGCGCGATTAGCAACTCAAGTCAGAACATCGTTTGAAGCAGAAAGGGAGAGCAATACGCTCCTCGGCCCCAAAGACGTATCGGCTGTTTTGAATGAAGGCGAGGTGATAGAGGCCATTATCGGAAGGGACATCCTGCGATTCGGCTTCCGGTCCATAGGGGCCTACACCCCGGTGGTCTACCCCCTTGGTGTCAAGAATCCCTGCGACGACAATTTGCGGCTTACGCCTCACATCAAATCCCTATCTCCTCACATCGATAAGCGTGTGGAAAAGGAGCCCTTGCCGACTGTGGATAGACCCAGATACCATCTCTGCAACTCTCCTAAGTGTCAGATCTGATCCAAGCCAGAGCAACTATTCTGACTTCCCGGCACCTGCTCCTTGGTTACCATCTGGAGGTCCGGCCGAGTCACCCGAACTGACATCGGCGAAACGCGGTTCGTCTGGAACGGTTTCTCCTCGAACGGTTCGTGCTGCAGCAAGCTCTTGAGCATACTTCTTCTTGAGATCGTTGACGTCCATAGGGGGCTCGGTCACCTGCGGACGAGTCTTGAGTGAGAGCGATCCGGTAGGACACTTGTAAGCACAAACGCCACACCCGATGCACAAGCCCGGGATGCTGACGGTGACTTGTCCGATCTTGTTATTTGTAGCGGGATGTGACACGAGGTGCAGTGCATCCATAGGACACCTTTTCACACAAAGGCCGCATCCCTGGCACGTTTCGGGATTTATTTGGATTTCGTGTCTCGAAGCGTTCATAGCGCTGTTGTGCTTCAGAACATGGAATCCCCGGAAATAGACGCAGCAGCAACTGCAGCAATTGCAGATCGTATCCGCGTCCCTCTGCCAGTTGGAAACAGCGTGAACCAATCCGGCTTCCGCCGACCTGGTGAGGATTGCTTCCGACTCCTCTCTCGTGATCTCCCGGCCTAATTCATTCTTGATGATGTAGTCTGCGAGCTTTCCGAAATGCAGACAGTTTTCCGTTTCGTGCCGGCAAGCGGATGCCGAACCGTCCATTCTTGCGCGATGTCTGCACGGACAATGGGCCACGGCAAAAAGCTGCTGTTGCAGTAGCAACTCTCGCACGTCCTCATAAGGCAGGATCAGTCGGGGATCGTCGACGGTTCGTCGAATGGGGACCACCCGCAAACCCTTCGTCTGCACATCTTTCCAATGATCGCCGAGCCCGTCGAGGTAGTAGCGCGACACGTGGAAGGCTACATTCCGCGTATATTCATCCTCCCTGCCCGGCCAGAAGAAACTCCGGAGGAAAGCAAACCTGAAGGAGTTCAGACGATAGGTCGTTCTATCTCTCTCATCGGACCGAAATACGAGCCCTCGCCTGGCAAGATCATCCATTGCCGGCGCAAGATCCCTCGCATCAGCATGCTTGAGGGCTGCAATTTCTTGCAGATCCAGAGGCGTGAGGGGCATACCTGTCAGAAGGCGAGCTTCTTCTGGCCGATAAGAGGCCTTGATCAGCGGCATCAGTTCCAGGGAATCGGGCACATAAGCACCACATCTTCTCAGCCAATCGACAAACTGCGCATAGACTTCTTCGGTCTCCAAGGTATCTCCTTCCCTTAAGTTACGGCCTAAGATGGACAAGACTGAAAATGCTTTGGGGTGAGGTGAGGTGATAAGAACTTGCTTCAGATGTGCGGAGTATACGGGAATCCGCCGTTGTGTGTCAAGGAAAAACCTGACACAGCATGTTGAGGACTGGAGGATTGCGGTAGGCGGGGTGCTTCGCCCTGGTATCGCCCACCGTGAGCCGGAACGGAACCGAGGTGTCAAGTTCGGTGTGAGATGACTTTTTGCATGAAAAAGGACGAAGATCACCTTCCAGGCCGCATCTCGTTTTCTTCCATTTCGGCAAGGGGCTTTTATTCTGCGAAGATTTTAGCCCCACTTAGGTTTAACCATGTGTAGTGGAAAGCGATCCGGTGGTGCCTTAGTACACTGGTTCATAAATACGGTAACGTATTTTCTCGTTTATGCCGCCAGCCGGTACAGATCGGCAGGCCTGTTGTTTACCTTGCACATTAGACGAACAAGGTCCTTACGGGTAAATTTCCATTCAAAAGGTTTTGCGATTTCTTCATAGTACTCCTGGAAGCTCAGGATACGTTCCTTGAGTGCTGCGAGCGAAGGGAAATCGTTTGGTGTAAGGGCTTTTCGTTGAAGGATTGAGAAGTAGATCTCGATTTGGTTGAGCCAGCTTGCATGAATGGGACCATGGACAAGGGTTAAGTTGGCATGCTTGTCCTGTAAGCGTTTGACGGATTTTAGACCACGATGAGCGGATCCATTGTCAACAATCAAAAAGACCCTTCTTGCACCTTGGTAAGGATGTTGAGCCATAATGTGAGCCACAAGGCGATCAAAGGGAGCGATGCCGCCCTTGTCTTCACACAGACCAAAGAGCTTGGCCCGGTGCACATCGAGCGCAGCGATATAAGCCCATGCTCCGCAGCGCTCATACTCGTGTTCCACCTTCATAGGCGATCCGGGCAAGGCGGGATAGGTCTTATGTCGCCGCGCCCTGGCCTGAATACTGGTTTTCTCATCTGCACTCAAAACGAATTCGTCCTCTCTAAGGGGCGTGCTCTTCCAAACTCTGTGATAGAGATCGAGAATCGGTCCAGCCTTGGCGACAAAATTGGGGTCTCTGGGGAAAATCCAGCAGCGATGTTGCCATGGCTTGATTGCATCCTGATGCAGCCAACGCCAAACCGTGCTGCCGCTGATGGTAGCTGTAATCCCAGATCGCCGGATGTAGGCCATGATGTCCTCAGTGCTCCAACGAGAAAGAGGGATCCCGTATTTTGCCGGGAGTTCGCAGGCGATAGCTTTAACTTGCACGACGAGATCTGGGGGGAAAGGACCGGGGGCGGCCCGGTCGAGAACGCTCCTCCAGGCCTTGGAGACGCTGCTCAAAGAAGCGTTTTCGCCACATACAGACAATTTCCCGTCGTGTATCCAATTTAGCTGCGATTTCATCATTGCCTAGACCTTTGGCAGCGAGGAGAATCATCTTGGCTCGGAGAACCATAAAATACGGTAATGTATACTTCGATGATCGATTCAAAAGTTCGCATTCTTCTTCAGGGCTCAAAACAATGCTATATGGGCTTACTCTTGGCATGGCGACCTCCGATAGTCACTCCTACCATGCCAAAACTCCTGTAGATTTGCAAGCTAAAATACGTTATTGTATTTATGAAAATTACTACTTAGGCGCGCGATTAACAACTCTAATCGTTAACGAGCTGCTCAGCGGCGACCGCGCTATTTGCGGCGTCCATGTGCAACAGCAATATTATCCGAATCTCTTCACTATCTTGCATAGATCTTCAATTACTTTCACAAATGGTTTTGAGA
>JACAFD010000139.1 GCA_013388555.1 Nitrospirota bacterium
ATTCGTGCGAGCGAGAGAACCGGCGATCTGCGCGAAGCCCTGTCCCGGTATATCGCCTACCAGGTGCAACTGGATCAGGTTCGTAAGAAGCTCGTAAGCGCCTCGATCTATCCGATCGTGCTCCTCGTCGTCGGCGGACTCGTGATGCTGTTCTTGATGATGTATGTCGTGCCCAAGTTCAGCCGCATCTATGAGGACGCGGGGAAGGATCTTCCCGTGTTGTCGCAGCTGTTGCTGGAGTGGGGAAAGGTGATGGAGGAGCACGGTTTCCTGGTCATGGGCTCCCTGGCGTGTGTGGGGCTCGCCTCTGCCTTCGGTCTCACGCTACCGGCAGTAAAAGCATGGATCCTTTCCCAGCTTCGGTCGGTCCCTGCGATCGGGAGCCGCCTCCAAGTATTCGATCTGGCGCGCTTCTATCGCACGTTGGGCATGCTGGTGAAGGGCGGTATCCCGATCGTGGCCGCCATCGAGATGGTCTCCGGCATTCTTCCCCTGTCATTGCGCGGGCCGCTTCAAGCTGCCGTGCGGGATCTCCGCGAAGGGAAGCCGATTTCCCAGGCGATGGAATCGCACGGATTGACCACTCCGGTCGCCCACCGCATGTTGCGAGTGGGGGAGCGGACCGGACAGATGGGCGAGATGATGGAACGGATCGCAGTCTTCTATGACGAAGACATCGCGCGTGTGCTGGATTGGCTGACGAAATTGATCGAGCCTGCGCTGATGGCCGCTATCGGCCTCGTGATCGGAACGATCGTGCTCCTCATGTATTTCCCCATGTTTGAACTCGCGGGGAGTATCCAATGAGCCGGACTGAACAGGCGGTCGCCGGTCACGACGGATTCTCGCCGAGTGAGCTGGCGCTCGCCAAGGCCGATGCTGTTCGCGCCAAACGGCGGGTCATCGAGGCGCTGGATGATCAGTTTCAGTTGAGCCCCGACGAGTTTGCCGCGAAACTGGCCGCGACCCTGCGCTACCCGTTTTTGAGCCATGAGGCCCTCCAAGCTTGCGAGGCGGATTTCAGCAGGATTTCCTATCCCGAGACGGTGGCGCACGAATGTCTGCCCTTCCGTGACGAGCAGGGTCTCCTCTGTGTGGCCTTTTGCGATCCGTTCGATCCGGCCAGGCAGGCCTGGGCGAATGAGCAGCTGCGGGAATCCGCTCTATGGGTTCTGGTCCATCGTGTCACGTTGCTCTCAATGTTTGCGAAATACGAGGCCGGGGCTCGTGCGATGGATGACGTGCTTGCGCTCGATCCGGAGCGGCGCCGGGTGTCCGAGGCCATCGAGGATTTGTCGATCAAATCGATCAGCGAAGGCACCAGCCCCGTGGTCAAACTGGTGCATTCGACGATTTATGATGCGTTCAAGCTCGGCGCCAGCGACATCCATCTTGAAGCGGGAACGTCGGATCTCACAGTCAAGTATCGCATCGACGGGGTGCTGCTGAAAGTGAAGGTCGTGGAAGGCAAGGAGATGGCCGAGCAGGCGATCTCCCGCATCAAGGTCATGTCGGAACTGGACATCTCGGAGCGGCGGATTCCCCAGGACGGCCGCTTCAAGCTGGCTGTTCTTGGCCGCGCGGTGGATTTCCGGGTATCGGTGATGCCCAGCATCCATGGAGAGGACTCGGTGATTCGTATTCTGGACAAGCAGTCTTTATCGCAACAGAGTCAGGGGCTCCGGCTGGACATGATCGGCTTCGACGAACAGACGGTGACGCAGATCCGCGGACTCGCCTCCGAGCCCTACGGCTTGATGCTGGTCACAGGCCCGACAGGGAGCGGGAAAACGACCTCTCTCTATGCCGTCCTCAACGAGCTGAACCAGGGCAAGGATAAGATCATCACGATCGAAGATCCGGTGGAATATCAGCTGCCGGGGATCCTGCAGATTCCCGTCAACGAAAAGAAAGGCCTGACGTTTTCCCGCGGTCTCCGTTCGATCCTGAGACACGACCCGGACAAGATTATGGTCGGAGAAATCCGGGATTCGGAAACGGCGCAGATCGCCGTTCAGTCGGCACTGACGGGACACCTGGTTTTGGCGACGGTCCACGCCAACAACGTGCTGGACATCATCGGGCGATTCATCCATATGGGCGTGGAGCCCTATAATTTCGTCTCGGCATTGAACGGAGTCATCGCGCAACGTCTCTTGCGCATCCTCTGCCCCCATTGTGTCGAGCCCTACCATCCCGACAGCAAACTTCTGGCCGCGTCACGGCTGGCCGACGCGGAGGCAGCGAGCTTCACCTTTCGAACCGGCCGCGGCTGCAAGGACTGCTATGGCACCGGATACAAAGGACGCAGGGCCATTGCGGAGGTGCTGCTGCTCACCGACGAGATCCGCGAGCAGATCATCGCGAAAGAACCGATCCGCCGGATTAAAGACACGGCGCGGGCAACCGGTACTCGATTTCTCCGGGAATCCGCAATGGACCTCGTTCGTCAAGGCATCACCACGTTGGAGGAGATCAACCGTGTTACCTTTGTGGGCTGACCAGCTCAGCATCCTCCTCTGCCCCGACCGGTTGCTGGTGGCGCATCGGCCCCGCGGGTTTCGCCCGGGACTGATGGCAACGACCACGGTGCCGGTGCCCGGCTCGTCCGAGGGTTCCGCCGGCTGGGAGCCGGCTGCCGCAGCGCTGGACGCCTACTTAGCGGCCAATCCCCAGTGGCGTGGGGCATCGCTCCGGATCATCCTCTCCAACCATTTCGTACGCTATGTCCTGGTGCCCTGGAGTGACGACTTGAGTAACGAGAAGGAACATCTGGTGCTTGCCCGGCGCCATTTTTCGGTGACCCATGGCCCGGTCGCCAAGAACTGGGCGATCAGGATGAGCCTCGACAGGCCAGGCGAATCTCATGTCGCCAGCGCGCTGGACGAGTCTCTCATGAGCCGGTTGACCCTGGCGGCGGCGGCGAGCCACACGAAGCTCGTGAGTGTGGAACCTCTGCTCATGGCATCGTTTAATCGTTGGCAGCAGGATTTTCGTGAAGAGGCTCAGTGGTTCGTGACGGTGGAGAGCGGCATGCTGTGCGGAGCCCTCCTGGGCCGCAACCGCTGGGTTGCGCTGCGGCGTTGGCGAACACAGGGCGACTGGGCTTCGGAACTACCCCTCTGGCTTTCACGGGAGCAACTGATCGGCGAGGAGTCCGTCCCAGTCGGCGCCCTGTATCTCTTGGCACCTTCCCGTGCGGGGACCGACTCGATGTCCATGGGGCTCCCCGTAAGATTTCTCGGTGAACAGGATCGGAACGGCAACCGGAACGGGACGACGGTCATGCGCCCTCAGGCGGTTGAGGAGGCAAGCCATTTCTCATGCATCCTTTAAGGCTCGACTATACCAACCGGGTGGTGTGGTGGACCAGCCAGGGGGCTGCCTGGCTGGGCATCGGTCTCTTCCTGGTCGCGGTGACCGGATCGTACTACTGGTATCTCGGAGAAGAGACCGCTCTCGTGATGGAGAAGATCGAGGCAGTCAGGCAGCAGACGGGCCGGGAGCGCATGGGAAAGGAAAAGTTGACGGAGGAACTCAAGACCTTCCGCGCCGACATCAAAGAATCCCAGACTGTATTGGGACAGCTCACCATTCCTTGGGATCCGCTCTTCGTCGCAGTGGAAGAGGTATGGGGCAAGCACAGCGATCGAATCGCCCTCATGGCCATCCACCCCGACGTGAGCGAGCAGCGAGTGGTGATCGATGGGCGATCGGCCGACTTCGATGTCCTGTTGGATTTCGTGACGCAACTGACGGAATTCGACATCATCGATCATGCATACCTCAGCCGTCACCAGAGGGAAGACAAGGATCACGCGAAGCCGGTGCGGTTTTCCATCGTGGCGGAGTGGAGAGTGCGAACATGAACTTCGGCGGCTTCCTCAGATCGACAGGGCAGACATCCGCGGTCACCAACCCTGCGCCGCAGGCCCGGAAAGCAAGCCTCCTGCGCCGGCTGCCGATTCATTGGGTCGAGATCCTGGCCGGCCGAATGACCGCTCTCAAGGAGGCAACACGAAACCAGCCGTCAGTAGCGCAGTTGGGGTGGGCTCGTAGACTCCGGGGAGAGCGACTTGTGGCTTCACGCGTCGAGGGGGAGGGCTCCAAGACCAAGCGAAATCTGCCGTCAGTGGGGCACCTGGGATGGACCCTCAAACTGTGGGTGCAGCGACTTGGTGTTTCGGGCGCCGTTGGTCTTGGCCTCTGTGCGTTTGCGGTGATGTTTTACCTGTCTGCGGTACTCACCCTTGAGGCAGAACAGGCACAGATATTGGAAGAACTCGAAGCGTCTCTGGTCCGTGTCCAGAGACCTGGAGCATCTCCCGCCATGGCTCCCCGCACCCCCAAAGAACAACTGTCTGACTTCTATGCCATTTTCCCCCCGGCCAAGGAAGTGCCGGAGACGTTGCGGAAGATCAATCAATTGGCTGAAAAGCAGCGCCTGGTATTACAGGCAGGCCATTATCATGTGACCGACGACCATTCAGGCCGTCTGATCCGTTATGAAGCCTCGTTGCCGTTAGTAGGTCCCTATCCCAACGTACGCCAGTTCCTGAGGGCGGTGTTGGCCGAGGTTCCAAGTGCCGCGCTCGCAAAAGTGGATGTCGAGAAGAATATGATGGGTGGCGCTCAGGCAAAGACGACGGTCAGCTTCACTCTTTTTTTACGGAGAGACAGCTGATGGTCACCTCTACGTCGAAATACCTGATGCTCGTTTCATTTATGGCGGCCCTGCTTGAGGCTGCCGTCGGGTCCGCAGGCAGCCCGGCGGTGAGCCCTCAGGGGAATCTCGGTCTCGATCTCGGCAAGCTGAATCAGCGGGTGACCGGGAAGAGCGTGTACGATATGTTTCCGGATGGCGTGAGACCGGAGAGCTCGTCTCCGCTCTCCTCTTCCCCTTCCTCCTCTAAACAGGAGGGGCCTCGCGCTAAGGGAAAATCTAAAAAGGCCGGGTCGCATTCCGCGCCTCCGCCCTCCTCTCCGCCGCCAGATCAGGTGATTGTGGAGCAGGTCCCGGAGGTGCAGGCCGAACCGGTTGTGGTAGAGCCACCGCCGCCTGTCGTGATTCCAACTCCGCCCTTCCCATTCAAGTTTGCCGGAGTACAGCGGCACTCGTCCGGGCAGACAATCTATTTTCTGATCAAGGACAACAAACTGTACACCGTTGAGGTCGGACAAATTCTCGACTCCCTGTATTCCATCGATGGCGAGGAGGGGGGGCAGTTGAACGTGACCTACCTGCCGTTGGATCGCAAGCAAACCATTAGCATGGGATCTGCAACATGACACTCTCCATTCGCGCCACGTTCTGGACACGCATGCTCGGCTGTGCCTTCCTCGCCGGTTGGCTCGCTGGCTGCAGCGCCACCCAGCTATTCAATGAGGGGATGTCGGACATCAATGCCGGGCGATTGGATGTCGGGCTGGCCAAGATCGAGGACGCGGTGAAAAAAGATCCGGACAGTGCGTTCATGAAGACCCAGTTGCGCATGACGCGAAAATATGTCGTCCAGCGCGTTCTTCAGGAAGCGGATGCGGCCCGCGCCGCTTCGGATTTCGCGGGGGCTCGCCGGCTCTATGAGCACGTGCTGGAACTGGACCAGGCCAACGCGCAAGCGCTGGCCGGCCTCGAGTCGACAAAGAATGCGGAAATGAACCAGCTCGAAATCCGGATGGCCAGGGAGCTGATCGGCCACAATGAGCTCACGGAAGCTCAGGCGCAACTGGGGCATATCTTGAGTATGGATCCGAACAACCTCGAAGCGAAACAGATGCTGGACCGTATTCTCTCGCAAAGCCCGCCTCCCGAGCCGGTCAAGCCGAAGCTGCGATTGAAAGAGGATCGAATCGCCGTGTTGCAGTTCCGCGAGTCTCCACTGGGCATGGTCTTCGAGGCGCTCTCGCGCACCAGCGGCATCAATTTTGTGCTCGATAAAGATGTGAAGAGCGATGCCAAAACGAACATTTTTGTGAAGGATATGCTGATCGAGTCGGCGCTGGACATGGTGCTTGCCCAGCATGCGCTGGAGAGAAAACTCTTAGCCGATAACATCGTTTTAATTTATCCCGACACGCCGGACAAACGGCGGCGCTACGAAGAGCAGATGGTCAAGTCCTTCCACCTCACGAACGCAGACCCCAAGCAGGCGATGAGCCTGTTGAAGGTGATGCTGGACACCAAGTCCCTGTTCATCGACGAGCATGCGAGGCTGCTCGTCATGAGGGATACGCCGGAGGTGGTCCGCATGGCCGAGAAGCTCCTCCTTTCGCTCGACCTGGAGGATTCGGAAGTCATGATGGAAGTGGATATCGTGGAAATCACGCGCTCGAAGCTGACAGAGATCGGTATCAAGTATCCCAACCAGGTCAACCTCAGCATCCTCGGCCCCGCCGCGGCCGCAGGTACTACGGCGGTCACGACGCTCCAAAATCTTATACTCGATCGCGCGCACACAAGTATCTCGAGTCTCGCGGCGACGATTAATCTTAAAAGGGAAGACTCCAATGTCAATATCCTCTCCAGCCCGCGGATCAGAGCGCGGAATTATGAAAAGGCCAAGGTTCACATCGGAGACCGTGTGCCTGTCTTCACAAACGCGGTGACGCCGATCATCGGGGGGACCGGCAGTGTGGTGACCGGGAGTGTGACGTACCTCGATGTCGGGTTGAAATTCGATGTGGAGCCGACGATCTATTGGGATGACGAAGTGTCCATGAAGCTGAACCTGGAAGTTAGTAACATTGTGAAAGAGGTCCAGTCCGGCTCAAGCTTGTCCTATCAGGTCGGCACGCGGGCTGCCTCGACCGTGTTGCGATTGCGGGATGGCGAAACCCAGATCCTGGCAGGGCTGATCAGTGACGCTGAACGTGAGACGGCCAGCAAGGTGCCGGGACTCAGTAGCTTTCCGGTCCTCGGCCGGCTCTTCACGTCTGAGAAGACTGACAAGAACAAACTGGAAATTGCGCTGTCGATCACACCCCATGTCATCCGACATGGCAAGCGACCCAACATCGCGTCGTCA
>JACAFD010000035.1 GCA_013388555.1 Nitrospirota bacterium
CACCACAACCTCCACCTTCATGATCGGCTCAAGCAACACAGGGTCAGCTTTCTTGCAGGCATCGACGAATGCCATCGAGCCAGCTATTTTAAACGCCATTTCATTGGAGTCGACGTCATGAAACGACCCATCGATCACCGTGACCCGAACATCGCGAATCGGATACCCTGCAATGACGCCGGAATCAAGCCGTTCCTTCACACCTTTTTCGATTGCCGGAATGAATTCTTTGGGGATAGAGCCGCCGACAGTCTTGTTGATGAACTCCAAACCTTTACCTGACTCGGCTGGCTCAACCGTCAGGACGACATGTCCGTACTGGCCGCGACCGCCGGTCTGCTTGATGTACTTCGACTCAGCCTCGGCCTTCTTGCGAATCGTCTCCCGAAAGGCCACCTCGGGCTTTCCGACGTTGGCTTCCACCTTGAATTCGCGCAGCATGCGATCCACGATGATTTCCAGATGCAGCTCTCCCATTCCGGCTATGATGGTCTGCGCAGTTTCTTCATCCGTCTTCACACGGAAGGATGGATCTTCCTGCGCCAGCTTCTGAAGGGCGAACCCCATCTTTTCTTGATCCTGCTTGGTTTTTGGCTCAACCGCCATTGCGATAACCGGTTCAGGGAACTTCATCACCTCAAGCAGGACCGGTTGCTTTTCATCCGCCAGCGTGTCCCCCGTCGTCGCCCCTTTCAGGCCGACAGCCGCGACGATGTCACCCGCATAGGCCACATCGATGTCTTCCCGCTTGTTCGCATGCATCTTTAATAAACGTCCGACCCGATCCTTCGTCCCTTTCGTCACATTTGCGACTGACGTTCCCGTCTTGAGTGTCCCCGAATACACCCTGAGAAAGGTGAGCTGGCCCGCGAACGGATCTGTCATGATTTTGAAGGCTAAGGCGGCGAACGGCTCACTATCTGACGGTCGTCGCTTAATTTCCTGTTCGGTATTCGGGTCAATCCCGGTCACCGACTCCACATCAAGTGGGGATGGAAGAAAATCCACAACCCCGTCCAACAGCTGTTGAACACCCTTGTTCTT
Source organism: Nitrospirota bacterium (assembly GCA_013388555.1). Taxonomy (GTDB): domain Bacteria; phylum Nitrospirota; class Nitrospiria; order Nitrospirales; family Nitrospiraceae; genus Palsa-1315. Next base: position 1,045 of record JACAFD010000035.1, read on the forward strand.
AAAAGCCGATCCGCACAGAATAGGAGTCATCTTCATGGAGAGCACGCCGGCCCGAATAGCTCGACGGATCTCCTCTTCCGTTAAGGGCTGACCATTGAGGTACTTCTCCATCGCTTGCTCGTCGAATTCAGCAACTGCATCCAGCATTTTCTCGCGATACTCTTTGGCTCGCTCAAGCAGATCGGCAGGAATATCGGCAACAACATATTTTGCCCCGAGCGTTTCGTCGTCATACACATAGGCCTTCATGGTCACAAGATCGATCGACCCTCTGAATTCAGACTCTCGGCCGATTGGGATCTGGATCGGTACCGGCCTCGCTCCCAACCGATCGATCATCGTCTGGACACTGGCGTAGAAATCGGCGCCGATCCGGTCCATCTTGTTCATGAATGCGATCCTCGGCACACTATACTTATCCGCCTGCCGCCAGACCGTCTCAGATTGCGGCTCAACCCCCTGCACGGAGTCAAACACTGCCACAGCCCCGTCGAGTACCCGAAGCGACCGCTCGACTTCAATCGTAAAATCGACATGCCCGGGAGTATCAATGATATTGATCCGATGTTCTCTCCAGAAGCAGGTCGTCGCAGCAGCCGTAATCGTAATACCGCGCTCCCTCTCTTGCTCCATCCAATCCATTGTCGCCGCACCTTCGTGAACCTCACCCAGCTTGTGCGAGATCCCGGTATAGAAGAGGATTCGTTCGGTCGTCGTCGTCTTACCGGCATCAATATGAGCCATGATGCCGATATTCCTAGTCTGCTCTAACGGTGCTTGACGCGCCACGTACTTCCCCCAAAAATATAGATGCCGCAACCAAAGCCGGTGAACCGCTGCGACTCGCACAGACCCGCGTGTAGCGGATCGCAGCGCGGCTCAGCTGCAGCATAGAACGACGCTACCAGCGATAATGTGCGAAGGCCTTATTGGCTTCCGCCATCCGATGCACATCTTCCCGCTTCTTAACTGCCGCCCCCGTATTGTTCGACGCATCCAGCAATTCAGCGGCGAGCTTTTCCCGCATACTCTTTCCGCCGCGCGTACGCGAATATTCCGCCAACCATCGAAGCGCCAACGACATCCGGCGAGCTGGACGAATTTCTACCGGCACCTGATACGAGGCACCACCCACTCGACGGGACTTCACCTCGACGACCGGTTTCACATTATCAATCGCCGTCCGAAAGACTTTCAGCGGATCATTGCCGGTCTTCTCGTGAATGACGTCGAAGGCCCCGTAGCAAATACGCTCGGCTGTACTTTTCTTTCCACCCGACATCAGAATATTTAAAAACTTTCCGACGAGTTTATCCCGATATCGCACATCGGGGAGAGGATCACGGTGGTCTAAAAATCTAGTTCTTGGCATGTGTCATTCACTCTCTCGATACCAATGGTTGCCGATCTTCCTACTTGGGACGCTTCGCTCCATACTTCGAACGACTCTGCTTCCGGTCAGCCACGCCGACGGCATCAAGAGCGCCTCTGACGATGTGATAGCGCACACCAGGCAAGTCCTTTACGCGTCCGCCACGGACAAGCACGATAGAATGCTCTTGAAGGTTGTGGCCGACACCGGGAATATATGTCGTCACTTCCATTCCATTTGTCAGCCGGACACGCGCAACTTTCCGCAACGCCGAATTCGGTTTCTTTGGCGTTGAAGTATAGACACGAAGACATACACCGCGCTTCTGCGGACAGGACTTCAGCGCAGGGCTCTTCGTCTTCGCATACGCCAGCTGGCGACCCTTTCTGACTAACTGATTAATCGTGGGCATTAGTACATCACTCTCATTTTCGGCATAGATTCACCCCTCTGCTCAACCCATCAAGGGCAAAGCCGGTCGATTGTAGTGAGCATTGATCGCAGAGTCAAGCCCGCTTCAGCCCCCCATGGATTTTTTATGAGCGAGCGGGCTCACCTAATCCCGTCGCTGCCCCCTCTTGTGCAAGGGCCGCAACTTCTCCTTGGCTGACAATCACGGGCTCGGGTTTGGGACTAATCACGAAGGTGTCCCGATACTCTTCGAAACCGGTTCCAGCCGGGATCAAGCGACCGACGATCACATTTTCTTTCAGGCCCAACAGATTATCAATGCGGCCATTGATCGCGGCTTCCGTCAAGACACGTGTAGTCTCCTGGAATGAGGCTGCAGAAATAAAGCTGTCAGTAGTCAATGCCGCCTTGGTAATACCCAGCAATACCGGCTTCCCAAGACCCGGCTGTCCACCCTTCGCCAATACTCGCTCATTCTCTCCATCAAATAACATCTTGCTGATTTGACTGCCGGGCAGGAACTCCGTATCGCCGGGATCTTCGACTCTGATCTTGCGCAGCATCTGCCGCACAATGATTTCAATGTGCTTATCGTTGATTGTCACACCCTGCAGCCGGTAGACATCCTGCACTTCGTCGACCAGATACTTCTGCAATTCGTTTGGGCCCAGCACGTCGAGGATGTCGTGCGGATTGGCAGATCCATCCATCAACGGCTCACCAGCCCTGACCCAATCACCCTCATGGACGTTGACATGCTTGCCCTTGGGTATAAAGTATTCCTTGACATCCCCCATCTTATTATTGACCAGCACTTTCCGCATACCCTTCACGAAACCGTCGTAGGAGACTTCGCCATCGATCTCGCTGATGACGGCGGTTTCCTTGGGCTTTCTGGCCTCGAACAGCTCAGCCACGCGCGGCAGACCACCGGTAATATCTTTCGTTTTGGTTGTCTCACGGGGAATCTTGGCCAACACATCACCCGGGGTAACCACTGCGCCTTTTTCGACAAAGATATGAGCCCCGACCGGGAGCAGATAGCGCGCCACATTAGCCGCAGCCGCAACCTTGGCAGTCTTCCCACCCTCATCTTTGATTGACACACGTGGACGCAACGTCGCGCCACTATGTTCAACGATGACTTTACGGGAGAGGCCGGTGACTTCATCGAATTCTTCCTTCATGGACACACCTTCGATGATATCTCCATAGGCCACCTTGCCGCCGACCTCTGTGAGGATGGTCAACGAGTACGGATCCCATTCCACCAATTTCTGGCCCACCTCGACGCGGCCCCCATTTTTTATCTTGATCTTGGCGCCGTAGACGACCCCGTACTTCTCGCGCTCACGTCCCGTCTCATCGACAATGGCAATCTTGGCATTTCGATTCATGACGACCCATTCACCCTCTTTATTCTGGACCGCAATCCCAGGGTTAGGGAAGTCGGCATTCTTCTTGGCATCGAAGCTCATGAATTTGATCGTGCCGGCATGCTTGGCTTCGGTCACAGTTTGCTCTACCACCTTGCTCGCAGTTCCACCGATGTGAAACGTTCGCATGGTCAATTGTGTTCCCGGTTCGCCGATCGACTGTGCCGCAATGACACCAACGGGCTCGCCTTTTTCGACCAACCGTCCGCGGGCCAAATCCCGCCCATAACAGGATCGACAGACTCCACGGCGTGACTGACAGGTCAGCACTGAACGAATCTTGACGTGGTCGACTGCGGCCTCCACGATCGCCTTTGTCCTCTCCTCGTCAATCTCCTCATTGAACGACACAATGATTTCACCGGTCACCGGGTCTCGAATATCTTCCGCAGCCAACCGTCCCAATACCCGCTCTTCGATCGGCTGAATGATTTCACCACCCTCAACCAATGCGCTCACAATGATGCCGTCGGTGGTGCCACAGTCAATTTCGTTGATAATCACATCCTGCGCGATATCCACCAAGCGCCGCGTGAGATAACCGGAATTTGCAGTCTTCAATGCCGTATCCGCCAATCCTTTGCGGGCACCATGGGTCGAGATGAAGTACTGCAACACCGTTAATCCTTCACGGAAGTTGGCGGTAATCGGGGTCTCGATGATTTCACCGGACGGCTTCGCCATCAATCCGCGCATACCACCCAGCTGACGGATCTGCTGGGAGCTTCCTCGAGCGCCTGAATCCGCCATCATGAAAATCGGATTGAAGGTCTCGGCCTTGCTTGGATCGCCGCCCGCGCCGAACTGCTTCATCATTTCATTGGCGATCTGCTCAGTCACATGCGCCCAGATGTCGATCACCTTGTTATAGCGTTCGCCGTTGGTGATCAACCCCTCCGCATACTGCCGTTCGATCTCCGTCACCTCGTGCTGAGCCTTGCCCAGCAAGTCCTGCTTCTTGGTCGGAATATGCATATTGTCGATGCAGATTGAGATGCCGGCACGCGTGGCATACTCAAACCCTGTATCCTTGACCTTATCAAGGAATGTGACCGTCTCCCGGTGACCGCATTGGCGGTAGACAGCATCGATAAGTTTGGTCATTTCCTTCTTGGTCATGAGCTTATTCGCAACGGAAAAAGGCAATCCCGGAGGAAGCACGTCCGACAGGATGACTCGTCCGACGGTGGTCTGAACGAGGCTTCCCTCGATCCTCACCTTGATCCGCGCGTGCACTTCCAATTCCCGCGAATCGAACGCAATGCGCACTTCTTCCGGCGATCCAAACACTTTCCCCTCTCCCTTGCATCCTGCACGCTCTTTGGTCAGCCAATAACAGCCGAGCACCATGTCCTGCGACGGCACAGCAATGGGTTTGCCGTTGGCGGGTGAGAGAATATTATTGATCGACATGAGCAGCACGCGCGCCTCGACCTGCGCTTCGACCGAGAGCGGGACGTGGACCGCCATCTGGTCGCCGTCGAAATCCGCGTTGAATGCGGCGCAGACCAACGGATGCAGCCGAATGGCCTTACCTTCCACCAACACAGGGTCAAACGCCTGGATACCGAGACGGTGCAACGTCGGTGCGCGGTTCAGCAACACAGGGTGTTCGCGAATCACCTCGTCGAGTACATCCCATACTTCAGGCCGTTCTTTTTCAACCAGACGTTTAGCACTCTTGATCGTCGTCGCCGCACCCCGCTCTTCCAGTTTGTGGAAGATAAAGGGCTTGAAGAGTTCGAGTGCCATCTTCTTGGGCAATCCACATTGGTGCAACCGGAGCTCCGGTCCCACGACGATAACAGTTCGGCCTGAATAATCGACCCGTTTACCGAGCAGGTTCTGGCGAAAGCGGCCCTGCTTTCCCTTCAGCATATCGCTCAACGATTTGAGTGGCCGCTTGTTGGGTCCGCGAATCGCGCGACCGCGACGACCGTTGTCGAAGAGCGCATCGACCGCTTCCTGCAACATCCGCATCTCGTTTCGGATGATCACGCCTGGCGCCTTCAGCTCAATCAATCGCTTCAGGCGGTTGTTCCGATTGATGACGCGGCGGTACAGATCGTTCAGGTCTGATGTCGCAAAACGTCCGCCGTCCAGCGGCACGAGCGGGCGTAATTCCGGTGGCAGCACCGGAATGACATCCATAATCATCCACTCAGGCATATTCCCAGACTTGCGGAAAGCCTCGATGACTTTTAGTTGCTTCGCGTATTTTTTCTTCAGCGCAGCTGAGGCCGACGTCTTAGCCTTGGCTTTAATCTCGTCCCACTTGGCATTGATATCGATCTTGCGGAGCAACTCTCGAATGGCGTCGGCTCCAATACCGACTTTGTAGGAATCGGGGCCGTATCCCGCATTTTGAAGCTCGCGAAGCTTTTCCTCAGAGACCAACTCCTTTTCCGTCAAATCCGTCGAGCCCGGATCGACACAGACATAACTCTCAAAATAGAGAATCCGCTCCAATCCCTTCAGGCTCATGTCGAGGAGGGTCCCGATCCGGCTCGGCACACCCTTGAGAAACCAAATATGTGCGACCGGCGCCGCGAGCTCGATATGGCCCATGCGCTCCCGCCGGACTTTGGACTGAATGACCTCGACCCCGCACTTGTCGCAGACGATTCCGCGGTGTTTCATGCGTTTGTATTTGCCGCAGTTGCACTCCCAGTCCTTGATCGGACCGAAAATTTTCGCGCAAAACAGTCCGTCTTTTTCCGGTTTAAACGACCGGTAATTGATGGTCTCCGGCTTTTTTACTTCGCCGTAGGACCACGACCGAATCTTTTCGGGTGACGCGATTCTGATCCGCATCGAGTCGAATGAAACCGCATCTCGCGGCTTCTCAAATAATGTATAGACGCCTTCCAAGGTAGTGACCTCCTCTGATACCGGCCGCTGGGGCCGGCACACGATGGGTTAGTCTTGCGACTTGACCAATTCGACGTCGAGCCCCAGACTCTGGAGCTCTTTGACCAAGACGTTGAACGACTCCGGCAATCCAGGCTCTAAGAACGGCTCACCTTTGACGATCGCTTCATACATCCGCGATCGGCCCGGCACGTCATCCGACTTGACCGTCAAGAACTCTTGCAGCGTGGAAGCAGCACCATAGGCCTGCAACGCCCACACTTCCATTTCTCCCAGCCGTTGGCCGCCGAATTGGGCCTTGCCACCAAGCGGCTGCTGCGTGACGAGCGAATAGGGACCGATCGACCGCGCGTGGATCTTATCATCGACCAAGTGATGGAGCTTTAAGACATACATGTACCCGACCGTAACGGGGCTGCCGAACATTTCTCCGGTCCGGCCATCCATCAAGATGGTTTGCCCGCTGGTCGGCAGATTCGCCTTCTTGAGAAGTTCCTTGATCTCTGTTTCTGAGGCTCCATCGAACACCGGGCTCGCCACTTTGATCCCCAATGCTTTGGCCGCCCACCCCAGGTGAGTTTCCAGAATCTGGCCGACGTTCATACGGGATGGCACGCCAAGCGGATTCAGCACAATTTCCACCGGCGTTCCGTCCGGCAAGCAGGGCATGTCCTCCTCAGGCAAGACCCGAGAAACCACGCCTTTGTTCCCATGCCGCCCGGCCATTTTGTCACCGACCTGAATTTTGCGCTTCATCGAGACATAGACTTTGACAAGCTTGATCACGCCAGGTGGAAGCTCATCGCCCCGCTTCAGGCGCCCGACTTTTTCGTCGTACAATGTCTGGAGAATCTCGATCTGCTCCTTCGCCCGCCGCTCGACGTCCTCCAGATCTTTTTGTTCGTCAGGATCGCTCAGAATGATGTACCGGACCGTCTCATCCGGCAACCGCTTAAGAATCTCCGCGGTCAATTTGCCCTTCTTCTTGAGAATGACATCGCCGCTCTCAGCATCCATCAAGTCACGGCCGACTACCTTCCCCAGCAGCAACTTTCTGATCTTCTTCGTTTTTTCTTCATCAATGATCCGGAGTTCCTCGTGATGATCACGCTGGAGCTTCATCGCATCTTCGCTTTCGATGCTCTTGGATCGTTCGTCCTTGTCAAGCCCCTTGCGCGAAAAGATCTTCACATCGACGACAATACCCTCGACGCCAGGCGGCACGGTCAACGACGTATCCTTCACGTCACCCGCTTTTTCCCCGAAGATGGCCCGCAGCAGTTTTTCCTCCGGCGTGAGCTGTGTTTCGCCTTTCGGCGTCACCTTCCCGACCAGAATATTTCCCGGCTTCACCTCGGCCCCGATACGGATAATGCCGCTCTCATCGAGATCGCGGAGCGCTTCTTCTCCGACGTTCGGAATATCGCGAGTAATGTCCTCTTTCCCCAGTTTGGTGTCGCGCGCCTCCACCTCGAATTCCTCGATGTGAATCGAGGTGAAGGCGTCCTCACGCACCAATTTTTCGCTCAACAGAATGGCGTCCTCAAAGTTGTATCCGCCCCATGGCATAAAGGCGACGAGAATATTCTTGCCTAATGCCAACTCACCGTGATCAATGGCAGGACCATCGGCCA
>JACAFD010000160.1 GCA_013388555.1 Nitrospirota bacterium
CGTGAAAGGCCATCCCTTTTCCAACATCGAGCTTCATGGTTATTGGACGTCAACGGAGCACGAAGAGTATCCCTTCAGCGCCTGGGACGTGAACTTCGACTATGGCATCATCGGCAACGATTTTAAGATCAACAAGAACTTTGTCTGGTGTGTGCGCGATAACAAGTAAGAATCAGAAGTTGCGCGATAACAAGTAAGAATCAGAAGTGACTCTTAGGTTATTGGCTGATTTGGGGGGGCGCAAGCCCCCCCTTGCTCGTCCCACCGTGAATCAAGCACATCGATACCACTGAAAATCTTGTTAGGGCGGTGCTCCACCACCACTCTAGAGCGTCGTCACAATGTAATCCTGTGGTTGGAGAATTGGGATGAGCCTGGTTCAGGTGAGGCGGGGAATTAGGTTTTGTCGAGGGGCTCAACGGCAAGATCGGGATTCTTCAACGACGTGCTGATGGCCTGCGAGGTGCGCTGTATCTGCGTTTGAATATCCTCTCGTGCATGCTCAGGAAGACCGAACAAGCCCGTCCAACGGCTAACCGTTGAGGGAGAAGAGCCCTCAGTTTGACGCCAGGCATTGACATATCTCAACCCGCTCATGACGAGGGCTGCCCCGCCCATGGCTACCGAATCGACGATGCAATACCAGAAGGTCACCCCGCTTGGAGGATTGGCTTGAGATAGGCCAAGCACAGGGTCTATGGCGGCCCATTTCCATGCACCCACGGCTGTACCAATCAATTCCAGCCAGGTTGTAATAAAGAAGGCCGCAAGATAGACCATAGGTGAACGGCCAAGAAACAGAAATCCCAAGAAAATGGCGAACATTAATGCACCCAGTGCATCGGCCTGTTCCGGCAACCCGCTGATCCCCCAAGCTGCCCATGCGCCGCACAGGACGATCACAAATGCAGTGATCCCTCTGGCATATCGCTGAAAGAGCCCGGAGCGGGCCATGGCAATGGCCGTGAGATACACCATTCCATGACCAGGCGGCACATAGGCCGGCACATTCTCAAACCGATAGGTGTATCCCCCCATATAGATCGACGCAAAATGTTCGCCCCATGTGGCAAAGGCCACAGCAACGAGGACTTGGATTCTCGCTTCTCCTTTTTCGCCGAGAAGCATCACCAAGAGAGAGACAAACGCGATACCCCCCAGGACATACTGCCGTCCCAGGCTCGCGTCTATTTCTAACGTCAAACAGACGGCGACAGCAAAAAACGTATAGGCCGCAATGACGTAATCCCTGGTCCTGTGGGGATGCGCAACACCCAGTTGCGGGAAATGGCGTAGCATGGTCGACTGCAGTACATTCATGAATCGTAACTCTAGATCCCCTTGAGCCTGCCACTCACACCGGTTCCTTGGAAGTATCTCCTCATGTTTCAGATCTTAGATGGGTTCGAGCAGGGGCTCGCTTGTGTCAGAAATTTAACGTGTCACCGGTCCTGCGTCAACTCAACAAGCGCAATTTTCTGGCTTGTCGAGAAAACTGTTTGTTGAGTTCTGAGATCAGACGTCGTTGGGGTTCAACCTAATGGGCAGGAGTAACCGAATTGTTCAGCGCACCTGAGGCCGGCATAGCTTCTCGCTATGCCGGCATCAAAGGTCAGTCTTCTTCTTTCTTCTCTTTAGGCTCTGCTTTCGGCACATTCTTGCCCTGAGCTAAACTGGCATTGAGATCGGTCTCCGGGACTTTTTTATGCACTAGGTTCTGATGGCAATCGATACAGGTTGCCCCCTCGGTCTCCATCTTCTTGTGCGCTGCTTTTGCCGATGCTCCTGGTGGCTTGGTATTCTTGTGACAGGCCCGACAGGTCAAACTGTCCCAGCCCTTGAGCTTCATACGGGCCCTGTAGGCTGCTTCCGGGCGGTGCTCGTTGAATTTTTCAATGGTGGAGTAGTCCTTGGTGAACTCGTCGATCAGGAACGGTAACCCATCGACTACGTGGGTCCATATAGCCAGATGGAAGTTTTTCAAGCCCTGCGGAACGTGACAGTCCTTGCAGCCAGGGTCCGCGCCGAGCGCCCCCCAGTGCGATGACTTTTTTAGCTCCTCATACGGGTAGGTCTCGGAATGGCAGCTCACGCAGAACTCGGTCCTGGATATCGCCGCTTCGCCGCCGAATACCACGGCAATCGTTCCAACGGCAATCACTGCGCCAAGAGCTAAGGCGCCGACTGTCACAATGCCCCTCTCTGACATTACTCCTCCTTGCCTATCTCCGCCGGCTTCGCATCCTTCTGGAATTCCTCATGGAACTTCGGGGTAGGCGGACCTTCGAACGTTCCCGATAGTTTGAAATGTTCGTGCATGGCTTTGTTGTTGCGCACGGACTTTTCAAAGTCAAACGCATACTTTTTATCCACGGTAGGGGTGAACGGCGTATAGGGCTTCTTGACACCCTTCCACGGTGAGCCTTCGTAGTTCAGATGACAGGCACTGCACTTCTCGATGAATTCAAAATCCTGTCCTGCTTCCGCGAGGGTTTCCCGCGGCGTAACCTTTTTCGACTTTTCAAAGGCCTCGCCAGCCTTACGGTGGATCTTGCGGTAGTCAGTGCCAGCTCCATGGCAGGATTCGCAACCGACACCGACAAGGAATTTGTCGGGGTCCGAAATTTCATACCCTCCCTCAGACCCGAACCCTGTCACATGACAGCCGATACAATCCTTGTCCTTTGTGTAGTCCTTCTTCGGGTCGAGTTTCGCCTTGACCATGGCTGCATTCTTTTCCTTATTCCTGTCGGCTTTGAGCGAGTCGACTGCTTTCGCGTGGGCGGTCTTTATCCATGAGTCTGCCTCGCTCTTGTGGCAATTACTGCATTTCTTCCGACCTTCAAACGGTGTCTCAGCGGAAGCAGTTCCAGCAAAGACCATAAACAACACAGCAGCCGCTAGGGCAAATAACATGGGATGCTTCGGATACTTCACAGGGCCTCCTTTCATCAGAACAACTATTAGTGGTCGCGCTTAAAAAATCGAATGTGCGTTAGTCTATCGTGTGTGTGCAAGATTTACAATAACGAGCCTTCTACTTCGGCCACTCAAAGAATCAATTATTCGATGGCTGTGCAGATGGTATCTTATACACCAAATAACCTCCCTCTTTATAGACCAGCTGGACCGGTTGGAAATCCAGAATGAGCGAGGTCGTCATGGGCAACATCTGCGCGAGCAGCGTCTTTGTGCTTTTTTCATCTGTGAGGAAGTACGCGCGGAAGATATTTTCTGAAAAACCATGCACAGTGTGTCCGGCATACTTGTTGTCCCCTTCCCAACGCTTGATCTGTATATTGACTCCATGAACATCGGTGCTCGCTTTCACGGGAAAGTCCTTATAGGCAACACCTATACGATCCGGACGCATCAGCCCAAGCTTATAGATGTCTGCAATGTGAACCACGACATACCCTTCGCGTCCGCCGACCAGCTCACGCAGGATCTCGACACCTTCTTTGGGCTCTGAGGCTAACGCATCCGCAAATCGTTGGAATTTACGCTCCTCTTCCTCTGTCGGTGGAGCCGCCCAGAAGTCTCGTTCATACTTCACGATGGATTCCATTCTTGGCTTCCAGACCATCGGCATAATGAGAGGTTCGTTCAGCTGAGTGGTGAAGACCGGATCTAATCCGGTGAGAAGTTGGATCTGCCGCGAGGTGTCCCACCAGGCCAGAATAGCCGCATCCTTCGGCATATGCTTGGAAATTGCCGGCGCCAGGATGGACAGCTCGGAGAGCTTACTATCAAGAAAGATCATTGGTTCGCCAACGTGATTTTCCCATCCGATCATCACGGGCTTCGAATTTCCTCGGCGTGCAATATAGGCAGCGGCTATCGCTTCTTCCATCCCCTCGACGTGGATTTCTTGCTTTGTGAGCTTAAGATCCGGCCAAGCCCCTAATTCTAGCTTGGGAAACTTTTCTATCCCGCCTTCTTCCACTAACCGATATTGATACGGTGCCGGACCCGGATCGAACCATAAAAATGCAAACCAACCAAGCAATAAAAAACCTCCCGCCGCCAGGATGACTCCTAGTGACGGGAGGATTTTACTACTCGGCCGCGTCAGCGTTGCTTCCATTGTCTGCGCGGCGCCCTATTTCACTTCTGGTTCTTCTTACGTCGGCTCCATCCGGCCAGCGCCAGCGTTCCGGTCAGCAGCATGCCGCCGCCCAGACTGCCCAGCGTCAGCTTGCCGTCGGTGCTGTCGAAATCCAGGAGCCGGCTCGTCTTGCTCTTTTCTTCGAGCTTGGTGACCCGTTCCATCAACAGCATCCGGTCCTTCAGCTTGGTGTCCTCATCCATGATTTCGACATAGGCCCGGTTCATCGCGGCCCAGCCGACCGTATAGGTGAACCCCGGATATTGGTGCGCCATACTCACGTGCAGTTGCACCAGATGGTCTTACGCCATCTCGAAGAGTCTCAGCTCGATCGCGGGCGGGCTGTTGTTCTTGGACCAGTAGATCTGCCAGAACTGGTCGAACAGCGCCTTCGCTGGGGCCGGCGGGGCCGGCCGGTTGGTCCTCTGCCCGGTCAGGAGGCGCGCCTCGAACTGTTTATGCACGACGTTGTGCGCCTCATCGTATTTATCCAGGCCGTGGCTCGTGCCCTTATCGATAAACTCCAAGTAGGCGCGGGCGAAGGTCTCGGAATGGCACGTGGTGCAGGTCTTGACCCACGCCTCGTACCGTTGCATACCCCAG
>JACAFD010000058.1 GCA_013388555.1 Nitrospirota bacterium
GCCCAAGAATTATCTCCATCACATCCTGATGCTCAACAACAGCAAACCGAGCTTCTCCTGCGAAGGCGAACCCCTGTTCTTTGCCGGTGCCGGGATGGAGATGACCGAGAACCGTTTTCAAGCAGGTTATGGAGTCAAGCTCGCCAAAGAGGATCACCTTACGTCGATTGTTGCCTTTTACCACAAGGCGCCGGTCACCAAGGATGTGATGGCCACCTTCACAATGTATATGGCGCCCGAAGGCACCCCGGTCAAGGAGATGGACGTCTATCAGGTGGGCGTCAATATCGTGTGCTTCAGCAAATTCGCCCAGCGCGGTCCCGATCAGACGGATGAAGGCATTGAAATCACCACCGGCGTGAAGGTCCACACAGCCCCCCTCAAATTCTCGATGGATGGTTGTGTAAAATTCGCCTACCCCCACGGGCATGACGAACTCCTGATGATTGGTTTGGACAATACAACGAAGAAGCAAACCCTGCTACGAACGGTTCCCGATGTCGCCCTGGACGGAACCTTTCTCGAATTCAAACCCCATCAAGTCTATAGTGACAGTCACGGGTTTCCCGTGACAAAAGCTGATGATTACGAGATGGTTATGGTCCATCACCATCCCTTGCAGAAGAGGGAGCCCCAACATGGAATGGGAAATTATCTGCTGTACATGACTCCAGGGGCCTGTCCGACGCAAGTCGCTACACCACTCGCCAAGAATTGACGATTACGCTCAATACCTAGTCTAGCCCACCCATAGCCTTCGGTGGATTCCGCACCGCTACTTTCATCACCAACGTCTCGCCTTGCTTTGACCCGTTCAATTTTGTTCGTCACCAAAGGCCCCCTACCAAAGTAGGAGCCCGCTCGACTCATGTAGACTGGGTTTCTTCCCTCTGCCTATGCTATTCACATCCCTATCATTAGATGCACGCGGAGTCGACTGCCTCGAAGCGTGAAGAGGGAGCCTTGTGATATTGCGCTGAAGCTGGGCTTGCTCGGATTCCCCAGAAACACAGGGATAGTTTGATGCCACAGAGTGAGTCGATCACCATCCTGATCATCAGCGAACAAGCCGAGTCTATCAAACTGATCACCATCAGCCTACGCGGATTTTTCCCCGGCTGCCTCGTGGACGTCGCGTATTCGGCCGAAGAAGCCCGCGCATGGGCACAGTCGAACAAATGGGCACTTATCCTCATCGATGAACAATGCCTCGTCGGAAGCCACACGTCTCTCCACGGCGAGCTCAAATCTCGCGCGCCATACGCGGCAACCATCCTACTCAGTGATCGCAGCGAATCAGCCTCGGCGATTCAGGCACTTCAAGCCGACGTCGATTTTTTTCTTTCGAAGAAATCTCCTGCCTTTCTCACCGAACTCCTGTTCTGCGCCAGGGAAGCCATCGAGAAACATCGCATGAGAGAGGCCCTGGATCACGCGCAACAACGCCACCGTCGACTCATCGAATCCTTCAGTGATATTGCCTATGAGCTTGATGCCAGGGGCTGTTTCCTGATGATCGGGCCTGGTATCGTCACGCTATTGGGCTACTCACCCGATGAACTGATCGGATTGCCCTATACTACCCTCATCCCTCCAGACCAAGAGCCGGTGGCTCGCTATCGCTTTAACGAACGACGCTCTGACGCGCGTAGTGCCAGCCGCACGGAATTGACCTTTCGGAAAAAACTCGCGCAGGACAACAGACCTCTGACCCTTGTGGCCGAGATCAGCGCCAGGGGGCTCTATGACTCCCTTCGCCGATTCGTCGGCACGGTGGGGCTGATCCGAGACCTTTCCCAACTCAAACAGAAAGACGCGACGATCCATCAACTTCGGCGGGAACTCCAACATACTGAAGCACTGCTCGCCCAGGCCAAGCGGGTCACGTTACTATCCCAACAGTTGCACGATCCATTGACCTCATTGCTGACACAGTCTCAGCAACTCCTCACCACGATTCGCGACACACACCTGGATGACCGAGTCGAAACACTCATTAGTCACGCCACAGAAGCGACGAAGCTTGGAACAGAACTGGCCCAGGCTATCCAGGAGAGACCGGACGACGCGATCGGCAACACAATCAACGACATCCTTGATGATGCACTCACGTCTACAACTCCAACCATCCCGGATCACGCAGGCATCATAAGACAATTCTCCTCTCACCTCCCCTCTTTACTCGGGGATCGCACCCTGGTCATGCAGCTTGTGCAGCATCTCTTGAGCTATGCACAGATCTATTTACAAGCGGTCGGCCGGGTACACCAACTCATCGTGAGCACGCGCACCGTCGGACCCTCCTCTGTCTCAGCGGACGCACCTTCACTCTTTCCCCTCGCCCCACCTAGAGAGGTTGAGGTCGAGCTGTTCGAATCTGACAAAGTTTGGTTGCCTGCATCCCAGGCCACGCCATCCCCATCCACTGATCTCGTTGAAGCATATCAACTCGTTCGACAACTCGACGGTGTCTTGGATGTGTCAGCGCCGATGCAGGGCCCTCTTCGTATAGTCCTCCGCCTGCCGCTTGTATCCCCTCCTCCCCTCGAAATGCATCCGCCACCGCACACTCTCTCTATCACCTCGCCTTCACAAGGTCCTGAAACCGAGAGCGCCATACCTTCGACTGTTCCGATAGCCGATGCTGGGAGGCCGCAAAAGGAACGGCGTCATTCACCTCGCACTCCAACCACCCTGCCTGCCACGATCACCATCGGGGCATCGGCATGGAGCGGCACCATTTCTAACATCAGTCTCGGTGGCACCTGCATAACCCTTCCCAGCAATTTCCCCACCTTTCCACCACAAGATGCCTATCTTGTACTGAGGACTGCGGTTGGAATACTCGAACTGCATGGTGAGGCGCAGGAGCGGGCCATCTGGCCCCCTTCCGGTACGCCGATCTCCGAACTCATCGTCATATTTGATTCGCCCAAACGAGAAGAAGCTGCTGTCCTAGCCTCGTTGATCCAGGCTGCGAAGGAACGGACTTCACCCTTTTCCCTTGAAGTGCTGCTTGCAGCAGGGCCACAGATCGAATGGACTACCGCCAATCACAACGAACGAGAATATTTTGACCAGCGCGAGTCGGTTCGAGTGGTGGTTTCGACCCCGGTTAGACTGGATGTGATGGACCGCACCGGTCACTCTCATCGCCTGGCAGCACTGACAGTCAACTTCAGCAGAGGCGGTGCCTGTCTTCACCTGAACGCTCGACCCGAACTGCTGAGCGGCGTTGCCACGCTCTACTTTGACGCCACACAGACCCAGAGCCACCCCGGAAGGTATGAACTGAGCGTACCGGACTCCCCCATTCCCGCGCAGATCATCTGGTCGACTCAGGCTCCCACAACACCCAACGAATTTCGCCACCAAGGCTCCGACCCCGCCCTTCTGGTTGGCCTCCACTTTCAGGGTCTTACACCCTATGCTGAACGTGAGGTGACCCGTGTTGTCCGACAACATCTAACATCTCCAGGCGAATCGGGAGCCGCCGCACAGCAAGCGTACGTCATCAGTATTCCGCGCGAGTGCCGGAACCCACGCGGCCATACGATAATGATTACCGACGACCACCTTCACCAGGCGCTTGCTCCCAACACGCCGGTAGTGATCATCGCTCCCGGCTATGGCCAAACCGCTTTGGACGCCATAACCTTGTCGTACTTTCTGGCTTGCCAGCAGCTCCGAATTTTACGTTATGACCATACCAACCACATGGGACTCAGCGACGGCGAGTTGCAGCAGACCACATTACGGAGCATGCAAGCCGACCTCCTTAAAGTTGTAGAATTCGTCCAACATACGTGGCCGACCGCCCCCTTGATCGTCATGGCAAGCGACGTGACCGCACGTGTTGCACTCAAAATGGCGGTGCATTCCAGGCCCCTCGACCTGCTTCTCCTGATCAATCCAGTCGTCGATATTCAAGCCATGCTCATGACCGTTCATGGCCATGACCTCGTAACTGACTACCGATACGGGCTGCGCCGCGGCATCGCAAACCTGCTCGGTCTCAATGTCGATGTCGATCGTTTTGTCGGCGATATCGTCGCGGGCCAATTTACAGATTTGGCCTCAACAATTGCAGATCTGCGCCTCCTTCGCTCCCCGTCAGTCATCGTCACGACTCCCCACAGCCCCCTCGGACCATTGCCTCCGGCTGACCTCCCGCAGGCTTTTCTCACTGCTTTAGGAACCCATACCAGACTTGTAACAGTCCCCGCCCCGCTGATCGGCCCGGATCTGCCGCTCAAGGAATCATGCCCCCAGGCCTTTCAGCAGATCCTGGAACAAATCGCTGCAACCGTCTCGCTGCCGACCATTTCGGCTGACTTCCCCACACAGACCCATTACATGCCGGCCCGTCAACACAGCATTGAAATGGAGCGTACCCGTCTTCGCCACAATCTCTCGCAGATCACACGTGAGGCTTTGAGAGTCGCGCATCTGCAGCAACTTCCCCAACTCGGAAACCTCCACGAGCACTGGCATCTGTTGGATGATCTCTATAGGTTCATCAGCCCGCTTAAGCCGGGCTCCATACTTGTGGATGTCGGGGTTGGCCAAGGCGATTTAGCCCGAGCCACGATGATCAACCAGACCTACCGCTCGAGGCAGCGTGGCTGGAGCCAGGAGCAGCCAGCTCACATGATCGGGCTGGAACATTCTCAAGACTCGTTGATACAGGCTCGACAGAATTTTCGTGTCTTACACCGAGAACTTGACAGCGACTTCGCGGGAACTCTTACCACTAACCCACCTCTCACGGCAGACTGGATCGACACAGATTGGATGCAACGCCTTCCCATCAAGGATCGCTCCATCCATCGCGTCGTCTGTAATCTCTCACTCCCATTCGTCCCCTCTCCACTGGCCACGATTCGTGAACTGTACCGAGTGCTCCGCCCGGAAGGACGCCTGGTGCTCACGATCTTCCACCCGAATAGCGACCTTTCAGTCCTGTATCGCCGGCATCTACACAGAGCAACTCAGGATGAATTTAGTCCACAAGCCCAAATAGTCCTCCAATATCTCGGACGTCTCCGAGAAGCTATCCGCCATGGATTGCTACATACCTTCGACCGGTCCTCACTCGCCTGGTTTCTCCGGCAAGCTGGTATTCATCTACCCCGTATCCTTCCGGTGCTCGATGGGCATGCTCTCTTAGCCATAATAGAAAAAGATAAATCCACTGGCTGAACGTAGCCCGCCCGTGTATACTCTCGCCTGTACATCTTTGAACACATAACTTTTCATCCCCAGTCTAGATTTCCACAGGCTAGTCACACAGTAGCCGCGCTCCCTGTTTGTTATGACCTTACGTCCACAGTATACCGACAGCATGGCACCGTCCTCCGACAAGCTATTGGACATGGTCACCAGTTTTGCGGCAGACCTGGGATCCATGACCGACCTGACAACCCTTGCGAATCGCGTGATTCAAGAAATCTGTCGCGCAGGTTCCACGAGCCACGGGGCGTTATTTCTCCTAGATCGCGAACGTGAATGCTATCGCCGAGTCAGCATGGCTGGTCCGATCGCCTCCACACTGATTCCTTTGACGCTGGCCGTGAACCATCCGTTGCCCCGACACCTACATGCAACCAACCGGATCATGACACAGGGCGACTCGGCTGGAGCCTCACAAGATACTCTCCCCGAAGCTCGCGCACTCGCAGCCATGAAAGCCATGGAGGCCACACGCATCGTACCGCATCGCAATAATGGCCGTCTTATCGCCTTCTCGATCCTCGGCAAGGAACACCCTACGGCAGGAGAAAGTGTATTGGGCGATTCTCTGATTGCCGCCCTGGCACAAACCGCCACGAATGCAATCGACACCATTGTGCTGCATGAGGACCTCCACCATTCGCACACGCTGATGAAGCGCACGGATCGACTAAAATCTCTTGAAACGATCGCCGGTGGCTTTGCCCATGAAATCAGGAACCCTCTTACATCAATCAAAACTTTTATCCAATTGGCTCCTGAACGAAAAGACGACCCCCAATTTATTCAAGATTTCAGCAAAGTCGTGCTCGACGATGTGTATCGAATCGAACGGCTGATCCAGGAAATTCTCGACTATGCCCGATACATGGAACCCCAGCTGACAGACGAAGACTTCAATGACATCGTCGCCTCCTGCTTGTATTTCATCGATGTCAAGGCAGACAGCCATGGGATCAAGATTGAAAAAGAGTTGGCCCCAGACCTGCCACGTGTCATGCTAGACCGACAACAGATCAAGCAGGTGTTGCTCAATCTTTTCCTCAATGCCATGGCTGCGATGGAAAAGTCGGGTGGGACGCTACGCGTTCAAACACGCAAGTTGGTCAAGGCGGGGGGAAATGTCTGGGCCCACATCGAGATCGAGGACACCGGTGAAGGAATCCAGGAGGCGAATCTCGAACACATCTTTGACCCATTCTTCACGACAAAACATGAAAGCGGAGAGCACGAGGGGACGGGACTTGGATTGACGATCGTCCATCAAATTATCCAAGAACACCACGGCGAGATCCTGGTGAAGAGCTCGGTCGGTGTCGGCACCACGTTTTTCGTGAGCCTACCCGCACTCCCTGCATAACCGCTAACACCCTATGGACACCAGCATGAAAAAACGATTGCTGTTGATTGACGATGAAGCCCGCGTTAGGGCCTCGTTGAAAGCGATCCTGGAGCCGACGTATGAAACGATCCAAGCCGCCGATGCCCAGGAGGGCCTTGAGCTGTTTCGCAAAGAGGCCCCCCACCTGGTACTTCTGGATGTCATCCTGCCCGGCACCGACGGGCTGTCCATTCTCCAAACCATCCGCGCCGAAGCCCGCACGACGCCGGTTATCATGCTCACGGGAACAAAATCGGTCAAGACCGCTGTCGATGCGATGAAGTTCGGTGCAGCCGACTATCTTTCAAAGCCCTTCGAGGTGGAAGAACTTCGCATTATCGTTGAGCGTGCGTTGAATGACCAGGAGCTTCAACAGGAAGTCAAACAACTGCGTGCGCAAGTCGTACGCCGCTACGCTTTTCACAACCTCATCGGCAAGAGCCCGTCGATGCAGGATATCTACACCAAGATTGAGCAGGTTGCCGATAGCCGCACGACTGTCCTGATTGCCGGCGAGAGCGGCACAGGGAAGGAGCTGGTTGCCAAGGCGCTCCATTATAATAGCAGCAGGCGTGAGCGTCCCTTCATTGCGCTGAACTGCGCGGCCATTCCGGAAACACTCATTGAGAGTGAGTTGTTCGGGCATGAGAAAGGCTCGTTTACGGATGCCACCGCCCGCCGAGTCGGGCAATTTGAACTCGCCAATACCGGCACACTCTTCCTCGACGAGATCGGCGACCTCAGTGCCATGACACAAGCCAAGCTCCTGCGCATCTTACAGGAACGAGAATTTACCAGAGTCGGCGGAGTGCAATCCATCAAGGTGGATGTGCGAATCGTGGCGGCTACAAACAAGAACCTAGAGGAACTCGTTCGCAAAGGGCAATTCCGCGAAGATCTCTACTACCGCATCAACGTTATCGCACTCTATTTGCCTCCGCTACGGGAGCGTGGTGAAGACATTTCACTCCTCGCCAAGCATTTTCTGGCCAAACGAACCGAAGAAGACAATCGGCCCCCGCAAGAGTTCTCCAAAGATGCCGTCGATCTTCTGTCCCGCTATCCCTGGCCGGGCAACGTGAGAGAGATGGAGAATATCATTGAGCAGGCTTTCATTTGGTCCAAGGGATCAGATACGATAACCTCCGAACATCTCCCGACCATTCTCAAAAACGACTCTCGATCCTCCTCACTCCGCGACGACACCCTTGCGGGTCGACTGTCGCTCGAAAAAGCCGTCATGGAATTCGAACGGGAAATTATTCTGGATGCCCTCAAGCGGACAGATTATGTACAAACCCATGCCGCCAACCTGCTGGGGATCAGCCGCCGAATGCTCAAATACCGCATGGATACGCTGGGAATCGGCCGACCCGACCAGGATGTGAGCCCCCAACCTCAGGCTGTAGTGCAGGAATAGCACAACAACTCCCCTCCCCTGTGCCTTATTCTGCTCAACTATGTAGGGGATTTTCGTGCTGCTATACGTAGTGCTCCGTTCAGAGAATCTACATATGGGTACCACCCGCGGAGGGGCCACACTATGCTGAGGCCGGGATGCGAGCTCTCTGAAGCGGAACAAGAAATGCTTTACAAGGTAAGTAGTTAGTGGTAGAAAAATTCAATGACTATATCTGCGACTCCTGAACCAGCCAAGATGAAACCTTCGTTGCTCGTGATTGACGACGAGGCAGGACCTCGTGACGCCCTGCAAGTGATTCTCCGCCCATTCTTCAATGTCCGGACTGCGGAATCAGCCAGTGCAGCGATCGACCTGCTGAACTCCCAGCGGATCGACATCATCACACTTGATCAGAAGCTGCCAGATCGCCAGGGGTTAGAACTCCTTCAGGACATCAAGCATGACCACGCCGGCATCGAGGTCATTATCATCACAGGGTACGGGAGCTTGAAGGCCGCCATGGAAGGGATACGCTATGGTGCCGCTGGTTATCTGCTCAAACCTTTCAACGTCACGGAATTGCTTTCGCTCGTCAACCAGACACTTAAAAAGAAACAACGGCTGGATTTTCTCAGAAATTTCATCGGGACATCGACCGGGCTCTGGGGAGCGGAAACGGAATCCGCCCAGGCATGGAAGGAATTACTCGCGGGATATCAGGCGATCGAAGGATCTGCATTAGAAGATGTCCCCTATGCTGAAGAGAAACCTGACCTTCTCCCGCTGTTCTCCGACCTGCTTGAAGCAAAGGATCGCCAGTTACTCAACCACTGCAGCCGAGTCAGTTTCTACGCCACACTCCTGGCTAACCGCATGAACCTGACCGTCCCTGAGCAAAAATCGTTGGCGCTCGGAGCGTTCCTTCACGACATCGGCAAGATCGGGCCTGAGCCCTATCAATTTGGCGACGATGAAATCACCATGACTGTGGAGTCCCTTGCCAAGCGCCGCCACACGGAGCAGGGTGCGAGACTCCTCTTGCCCTTGGGACTTCCGGCCGAGGTGGGACAAATTGTTGCCTATCATCATGAACGGTGGGATGGCACAGGCTATCCTCTCGGGCTTCAGGAAAAAGGAATTCCTCAGTTGGCTCGTATCGTCTGCCTAGCCCAAACGTTCGACCATCTGACTGCGGAACTTCCTGGTCGAACCCCCCTCTCGATCGATAATGCCTGCCAGCGGATGCTCTCCTATTCCGGCACCCACTTTGAACCAAAGTTAACCGAACTCTTTGCGCAGGTGGTCCAGGAATGCAAGGCATCCCTTCCTGCCATGGCCATGGCAACCACCCCTGCCGACAGGTCTGACTCTTAGCCCGCAGCTCGTTTAATGGTTTGTTTGGTTTGGTTTGTTTATTTGGTTAAACCAAACTAACCACATGATCCAGATACACCAAACAGACCGGGTTATTCAGGCCGTTTCCCCTTCGCCCCCGCGATGAGTTCCGCTACCGTTTCTCGTACTTTTTTTGTTACGGTCAGACCGCCTAACATACGGGCGATCTCCTCTTCCCGCCCCATCCCTTTCAGAGCTCTGACAGACGTCGATGCCCGTTGACCCTCCACCCCCTTCTCCACAAGCATGTGGTGTTCCGCTTGGGATGCAACCTGAGGAAGATGGGTGATGCAAAACACTTGATGATACAATCCAAGCTTGCGCAGTCTCGTTCCCATCTCTGCAGCAACCGCCCCACCGACTCCCGTATCGATTTCGTCAAATACCAGGACCGGAACCTGGTCCATCTCGGCTAACACCGTCTTAAGCGCCAGCATGATGCGCGAAAGCTCTCCGCCGGACGCCACGCGCCCTAACGCTCTGGGCGATTCACCTGGATTGCTTGAGAGAAGAAACTCCACTCGATCCCACCCAGCCGGGCCAAGCTCCTCGGTTAGCTCACCGCTGGAGACCGTGACCTGAAAAATTGCCTGCTCCATTTTCAAGGTGGCCAACTCCGCTTCCACAAGCGTCGTCATTTGCTTGGCCGCATTAATTCGGTTTTTGGACAGTTGTTGTGCCAGCGTGCGGAGGAGGCTGGTCTCTTCACCAAACCGCGCAGTCATTGCGGCAGCTCGCGCTTCATGATTATCGAGTAACTGAAGCTCCTCCTGCAGACCTCTACCCGTCGCTATGATCGCTTCAACAGACCCTCCATACTTTTTCTTCAACCGTTGAATCAGATCGAGTCGGTCCTCCACGACAGCCTGTCGGTCCGGGTCCGCCTCTAATTGTTGAGCGTAGTCGCGCAGCCGCCCGGCAAGTTCCTTCAGTTGAATCGCTGACTCCGTAGCAGCCTGCGTGCAATCACTCATTGCCGGGTCCGTCTGGGCTAGCTCTGAAAGGGTTCGCCCAATCCGCCCTAACCTTGTGAGGATAGCCTGTTCATCTGCCTGCAACTCGACATGAGCCTCGTGGGCTAATTCCCTAAGCCGATACACATGGACCAGCCGCTGCTGCTCCTGGCGGAGCCGCTCTTCTTCATCAGACAACAGACCAGCCTGTTCAATCTCTTGGACCTGGAATCGTAACAGCTCCTCACGTCTTGTACGATCAGCGAGATCACCCTGTAAGACATCCAACTGTGTACGGAGTTCCTTCCATCCGTGATAGGCCTGCTCATACCTCCCTCGTAGCTCGAAGAGGCAACCGAACGCATCGAGTGCATCCAATTGTTTGGAGGCGGCCAACAGTGACTGTTGTTCATGCTGACCATGAATATCGACAAGAGTGCCTCCCAGTTCTTCGAGCACGCGAAGAGGGCATAGGCTGCCGTTGACGTACACCCGGTGGCGACCCGATCGGGACAACACACGACGAAGTATCAGCGCAGACTCACCTTGGCCGATGAGTCCATATTGCCGGAGATGATGAAGGAGCGGATGGTTTTCTGGCAGGTGGAAGGCTGCTTCCAGCTGGGCCTCATCTTCCCCGAAACGGATTTGATCGGTGGAGGCCCGTCCACCGACCAACAAGGTGATGGCATCGATGAGAAGAGATTTACCGGCGCCTGTCTCCCCGGTCAGGACCGTAAACCCGGACTCGAATTGAAGGCTTAGTTGCTCGATGAGGGCAAAATTGACAATGCGCAGCTCGGCGAGCATTGCGGTGTGTGGCTCTAATCCCTAGGCTGAGCCTGCTGGTTGGGCCAGCAGTGAATCAATCATTTCCTTAAACTGCCGCTTGGGCCGCGCCCCAACGAGTTTCTCCACGACCCGCCCGTTCTTGAAAAAGAGAATGGTGGGGATACTCATGACCTGATAGCGGCCGGCGACTTCCGGGTTTTCATCGGTATTGAGTTTCAGTACTTTTATCTTTCCCGCATATTCTTTACTGAGTTCTTCAATAATCGGGGCAACCATCTGGCAAGGACCGCACCAGACAGCCCAAAAATCAACCATCACGAGCTCTGAGGCCTTCATGACCTCCGCATCCCACGTTGCATCCTCAACCTTTAATGCATCACCTGCCACGTCACATTCCTCCTTCGCTGAGTGCCAAATAAATAATAGCCCTGCCGGCATCGTATACCAGCCCTCTTCGAGGAGTCAAATCGCCCAGACCACATAAATCCAGTGCCGATACCAGTTGGGCGAGGCCAGAACGCGACTGCGACCTCACAGAACTGCCGCCCAACGAGCCGGCTACAGACTGCACACTCCACAAATTCAATCATCCGGACAAGTTGTTCATCGACCAGTCCCATCCATTCCGGGTTGGGGCATCCCAGTCTGTCGGCTGCCATACGGCCCTCCGGGTGAAGCCCACGGTAGACCCTTCTCATCGATCAGCAGTGGACCGAGGATATTTTTCAGGAGAGTCGTTCCAAGGTTGTCGATCCATCCGATCCCGGTTAAACTCAGCATGAAATTGTACGAGGCGCGATCTGGAAACTGCACATAATACAGTCCCAGCGACCAACACTTGCAGGGATTCTGGTAGAGGCCGACGATATCGTACTCCGGACTCCTGCTATTCTTCACATCATAGTAAGCTTTTGCGCCGAGCGTCCACCCCCACGGCGTGCGAAACGCCCCTCCCGCTGTGACAAATTCAATCTCAGGAGACGGGGCATAGACCTGACCAAATGAGACCGGATTCCACAGATCTCCGCGTTGTACGCGATTACCAGCCTGCGTGAAACGCTGTCCCACTTGGAGATACCAGTAATTGGATTGCTGGACCCTGAAGTCGGTGTTGAATTGACTCACCGACGCTTGGTAGGGATCGAAAAACGCGTCGATGGTCAGATACTGATTAATGTTAGGTACCTGAGAGGCACCAGCCCCGATACCTTTGCCAAAGGACGCATCCGATATTTGACTCGGCGCTAGCTGAGGGGCCGTGTTGCCTATCACCGCCCGCATCCAGAGATCAGAAAATTTCTTCCCCTCAACCGCCGTGGTCGCCGGCTGTAACGGCTGTTCCGCGTTTCCGAAGGTGGGATTGACTCCAGGTGTAAAATTGCGTGCCTGCGTCTGCACGCCCCCGACCTGCCAGCTCTGAGCCAGTGTCAAATCAAGCCAATTGAAGCTCTTGCTACCATCTTGCTCCAACAACCGGCTACGGAGCATATAGGTCATCAGATTTTTCTTCGGTAGATTGTCGACCTGATCGATCTGAGTAATTTTCTCCTGAGCAGTCGGCGGGACATATTCATAGATGGCGCTAGGCTCGATGGTATGCAGCAAGGTATTGCCCTCGCTCGTTCGGAAGCGGCGGCTCAGCTTTGACGTCGCATCAAGCCCCGCCCAAAAAGTCTCGTGGTGCTGGCTTTCAGAGTTTTGTACCCCGTGCGTGTAGTAGACCTCGCGCACTTTTACTTGCGGCGTGAACCCCACGATATGGCCGACATCGAGCACATCAGTCGACAAGCCCGGCATCACATCAATCCGATTCTGGGTAAACCCCTCTTCACGATAAAAGTTCACAAAGTTCATATCCGTGCCCAGCAAGACGGGCGAATTGAATAATGGGAGGTGCGGCAGGCTGTAGCCGATTTCCGGGAGGCGCTGAAACGTATTCGCTCCTCCCGATTGCAACGGCAGGAGGTATTGACCGAGCATATACGTGTTTCCGTATGCCAGACGTTGATTCGCCAAGAGATTCGATTCGACGCTGGGAGCTGCCCGCTGAACTCCCGAGTTGCTCAATTGCTGGAGAAAGCTTGCATCCGTTACATAGAACACTTTCGCTCTCACCAACAAGTCCGGCGTGAATTGTTGTGTATGGGTCCCGGTGATCAGAGCCCGAACCTGCTTCTGCTCTTCACTGGCCTCACTCGGCAATTCTGTCTGCTGTAAAGCAGTGACGAGCCACTGCCCACGAGATTGCTGGTCCAACACATACCGATACGTAAAATCGCTGCCATACCCGAGTTTCGAGTAGTATAGCGGGGAGATCGTCAGGTCCTGACTAGGATTGATCGCCCAAAAAAAGCTTTCTTGGAGGTGCATCCCAAAACGATTGTTATACCCGACAGTGGGAATGAGAAACCCAGTCCGTCGTTTTGAGAGAGGATACGTCAACGTAGGAATAGGAATTACCGGGACATCGTTCACACAAAACCATGCACCAGTGAACGCCACCTTGTCGCCGGCACGCAGGTCAAGCTCCTTGAACGTAAACCGCCAGGCCGGTGTCTCACCTTCCTGGCCATCGCAGTTCGTAAAGCGGCCCTCTTTCACCCTATAGTGGTCTTCGGAAAATCGCTGTAGGAGACGCCCCTCTACCCAGGTATTCGTTGATTTGAGATGCACCCTTCCGTGCGTGACGACCCCAGCCTCGGTATTCACATTGAGTTCCAACCGTTCAGTTGCGAGATCGGCTTTGGGATCGGTAAGTCGAACATGGCCCGTGGCAATCAAGATGCCCGGCAAAGCATGGATAGTCATGTGATCGGCCGTCAGACGCAGGGTGCCCTGGTTGACCATGACTGACCCATCGGCTTCATAAATTTCTTGTTCCTGGATATAATCAATTCTTTCTGCAGTGATATCGAGCGGTAGCGCACCAGCTGGGGTCGTCGTCGCTGAGGAACCTCTCCCATTCCCTTCGGCACCCCCTGTAAGCGGAAGCAGGATCCCCAGCATCAGCCAACCGACTAGACAGATCCCCAGCCGCATCGCGATGCCTGCCATATCAGCCACGAAGCGGCGAGAGCCCACAGCCACGGAACCACGCTTTACACTCTCCGACAAGCATGAGCGATCCTGTCACACAGACCAGACCGTCCGGCGTCGCTAACTGCCTGGCCAGCGCTATGGCATCATTGAGCGACGGCACGACATGCAGTTGAGGTAGCTGACCCTGCAATGAGGCTCGGAGCTCTTGAGCAGATGCGGCGCGTAGGAGATCCGGCTGCGTCAACACCACCTCATCGACAAGATCCTTGAGAGGTTCGACAAAACCTCGATGGTTCTTGTCTCGCATCATTCCCAACACAAGGACGACTGGTCGCAACAGACGACACCGGTCAGAACGCCGGATGTAGTCAGCCAAGACCGTAGCGGCAGCAGGATTATGTGCACCGTCCAGCAGGATCGTCGGGTGCTGGCCGACGACTTCCAATCGTCCAGCCCAATCGACCAGGCTCAAGCCCGCTCGTACCGCCTCTTCCGTAACAGTGACCCCTTGGGATGCTGCCGCTCCCAACAGCGCCAACGCACAGGCAGCATTATCATGCTGGTGGCGGCCCTCCAAGGCACAATTCAGGCCGTCATATTGCATGTTAAGACTACGATAGGAAAATTGCCCGGAGGTCTCTCCCTCTGTGCGAAAATCTTCATCCAGACGCATCACCGAGGCCTGCCGCTCCCTCGCGACCTGATCAATTGTCCGCCACGCCTCATCTTCAAGCCGGCCCACTACTACCGGCACCCCGGACTTAATAATGCCGGCCTTCTCGAAGGCGATCGATGAGAGCGTGCTCCCCAAATACTCCTGATGGTCGAATGAAATCGTCGTCACTGCGGATGCCATCGGCGTGACCACGTTGGTCGCGTCGAATCTTCCCCCCAAACCAACCTCAATCACGGCCACGTCGACCCCTGAATCGGCAAAGTGCTGAAACGCCATCGCCGTTGTATATTCAAAAAAAGTCGGCGACAAGTCCTCCCCGCAAAGAGCGTGAATTTGTTCGGTCAAGCGCGCCACCCGAAATTCATCAATCATTTCACCGTTCACACGAATCCGTTCTCGAAACTCCACGAGATGGGGCGAGGTATAGAGTCCCACTCGATATCCCGCGGCCTGCAACACGGCGGCCGTTATGGCCGCGGTAGATCCTTTCCCATTCGTACCGGCAATGTGCAATGCACGGTATTGGGCATGTGGCATCCCGAGTCGAGCCATTAACTCCATCATCGTCGCAAGGCCAAGTTTGATGCCATGCTTTTGTAGACGATACAAATAAGCCACGGCTGAGGCATAGGTCATCGTGTAACCAGGCAGGATGGAGACTAGTCGAAACTATTCATGAAAGGCCCAGGCTTAAAAGTGGGCGACGAGAGTGCTGAGGGTTTCTTTCAGCTGTTTGCGCTCCACGATCATGTCGATCATGCCATGCTCCAACAAGAATTCCGCTCGCTGAAACTGATCCGGCAACTGCTGTTTAATGGTCTGCTCGATCACGCGTGGCCCGGCAAATCCGATCAGCGCTTTCGGCTCGGCCAGAATCACATCGCCCAGCATAGCCACGCTGGCGGTGACGCCGCCGAAGGTCGGATCGGCTAACAGGCACACAAAGGGAAGTTTGGCTTCGCCCAGTTTGGCGACAGCGGCAGAAGTCTTTGCCATCTGCATCAGAGAGAGAATCCCCTCTTGCATCCTGGCTCCTCCCGAAGTCGTAACCAAAATGACCGGCAGTCTGGTCTCCAGGGCGCGATCGATCGCCCTACAGATTTTTTCCCCGACGACCGACCCCATGCTGCCGCCCATGAAACTGAAGTCGAACACACAGAGCACCACACGACGGCCGTTCATCATTCCTTCGCCGATCACCATGGCATCTTTGCGCCCGCTCTTTTCCTGGTGTGCCTTCACACGGTCCTTGTACGATTTCGTGTCGTGAAAATTCAGTGGGTCCTGCGGGCCAAGCTCCGTATCCCACTCTTTGAACGTCCCGAGATCGATCAAGAGTGCTATGCGCTCCATGACAGAAATCGGGAAATGGTAATCACACTTCGGGCATACCTTATTGTTGCGCTCAACTTCTTTCCGATAGACGATTTCTCGGCAGTGGTTACACTTCAGCCACATACCTTCCGCTATCTTGGATCGCTTTGGAGCTTCAGGCTCGGTCGTTTTCTGTTTTTTAAACCAGGCCATTGTGCACCCCTTCTATTCGCGGGACCCGGGAGAACCACTGGTGTCTTTTGTTTATTTGGTCCATTTGGTTTGTTTGGTTGGATTAGAGTAACCAAATAAACCAGATCAACTCGTCCAGCCGGTCGCTCACATCCCGCCTGTCTCGCTCACCTTTCACGGACGAAGCACCTCATACACAGAGGGTGGCAGAATACCATAGCTGCCTTTAGGGCGCACGTAGATTCCCTGTCGAGAAAGGCAATGGCGGGCGTCAGAAGTGTTGGCTGCCAATGGCGATGTGAAACATCATCATGAATCCGACGACAACGCTCCCGAGACTCGCCAGCCCCTGTACCGCCAGAAAAACGGGACGCCCGAGACTCAGCGACCACAATACCGGGAGACTCACAGCTATTCCAACCAGCATCATCCCCATAATCGAGCCGAGTCCGAACACAGCAATATATGTCAGCCCCTCTGCTACAGACTGCGCGGACGACAGCACGATCAACAGCAACGCCGCCGACCCAGCCAGACCATGGGCCATGCCGATACAGAATGGTCGAACGGAATCATGCCACCAATGTCCGTGCCGGTGATTCTCGACTAGCGCATGACTATGCAGATGCACATGTTCTTCACCGTCATGGTCATGCCTATGCAGATGCCAGCGCTCCCGGAGTAATCGCATTCCAAGCATGCCGCCGAGCAGTACGAGCATGGCGCCAACACCAAACTCCGCCGCCAGTACGAAGGGCTCAGGAATCTGCACGCGGAGCACCAATACCACCGCGCCGACCGATAATAACACCACCGTATGTCCCAGCCCCCAACTCAATCCAATCATGCCGGAGGCACGAAGTGAGGGCCGTTGAGTGAGCACCGTGGAGACAGCAGCGAGGTGGTCCGTATCCAGCGCGTGCCGGAGCCCCAGCACCAACCCAAGCCCTAATAAGGTAAGAAATTCAGCATCCAGCATGGGAGCATCGACAGGAATTGACCCTGCGCCACTGGTATGGGCGACAAGATGGGACGTCAGCCGCCTCGAGCATGCATTTCAAGATGTGGATTTTCACGAAGCTTCTCAATACCGATGAGCCCCCCGACACGCAACCCGTTCCGTTCAAGCGCTTTCCGCTCTTCTGCGCCTCGGTCACTGCGGCCTTCCCAGCCGGCCCTGAGCAAGGCCCGCATCTCGTCCATGGATGCCCCGGTGCGCAGGGGCGTTCGTAGGTCTGTTCCCGTCGTCGCGTACAGACAGCGGTACCACATACCGTCGGCGGTCACCCGGCTCCGATCGCAGGTCGCACAAAACGGTGTGGTCGTCGAAGGGATAATCCCAAAGGTCGTCCCATCCGGCAACAAGTATCGCTGAGCGGGCGCAGCTCCCCGCTCGGGCATCGGCTCAATTACCCCATAGTGCCTGCCCAACAAAGTGAGCATCTCGGCTCGGGAAAGCACTTGTTCCTGAGACCACTCATTCGCACCGCCGACGTCCATGTATTCGATAAATCGAACCTCTGCCTGTACCTGCTTGCCAAACTCGATCAGCGCGACCAGCTCATCATCATTGAAACCCCGAATCGCCACCGTATCGAGTTTCAAGCCGGTGAATCCGGCACGGACCACCGACTCAATCCCTTCCATCACACGTGCATACTCATCACGGCGGGTCAGTTGGCGAAATCGTTCCGGTCTTAACGTATCGAGGCTGATCGTGATGCGGTAAAGCCCTGCCTCATACAGAGCCTCAATCTGTTCCGCCAAAAGAATCCCGTTCGTCGTCAACGCGATTTCGGTTACACGCCGGTTTTGGAGCAATAGACGAATCAGCCGAGGCAAATCTCGTCGAAGCAACGGCTCTCCACCGGTCAACCGCACACGATCGACTCCCAGGTCGGTAAAATAGCCCGTCAGAGTTGCCATTTCTTCGTACGTCAGCACATCCTCGCGCGGCAGCCAGACATAGTCCTGTTCGGGCATACAGTACTTGCAGCGGAGGTTGCATCGATCCGTCACGGATAGACGCAGACTCTTGAGCGGACGATCATAGCGATCGACCACGCTAACAGGCATCGTATCTTGTGGCAAATTACGAATCACTCGTGGCTCACCTTTCGCTGCCCACAATGTTGAATGCTCAACGTTATATGTTTAATTTCCATGCGATTCGAGCTCCTCCGGCATTCAATATTCACCATTGAACATTCAACATTCCCCTATGGGTGTTCCTCCACCCACACTTCGCCTTCCGGTGTATATTCGAGTTTCCAGATCGGCGTGATCCGCTTCAATTCATCGATCGCCCACTGGCAGGCACGAAACGCCTCCGCCCGGTGTTCAGCCCCCACAACAATCAACACGATGTTGTCGCCGATACCGATTTCCCCATATCGATGGAGGATGGCCACTTCGATAATGTCAAAATCCTTCATCGCGCGCTCGCGGATCTCCCGGAGCTTCCTCTGGGCCATCCCTTCATAGTGGTCAAAGGTGATACTGACGACCTCGCGCCCTTTGGAGCGATCGCGCGCCGTCCCAAGAAAAATTGAAATGCCGCCGATGCGCTTTGACCGGCCTCGCACCAGATTGATCTCCGCATCAACGGAGAAATCCTCCCGTTGCACACGCACAAACTGGGCATCATCGGTTGGCATTGAACTACTCACGCTCAATTTTCTTCACAAAACTACCCTGGTTACCAGGGTGTTCCACCGGCGAAAGGAGGTAACAGCGCAAGCTCGTCACCGTCCAGAATTTCCGTCTCTTCGTGTGCGATCTCCTGGTTCACCGACACCAGGACTTTCTTTTTATGGATTAACTCCCCGATCATCGGATAGCCTGCATCGAGAAGCTCAACCAAATCTTTTACTTGTCGTCCATTTGTCAATGCCAGAGAGAGGGAGTCTTGATTCCCTGCCAGTGATTTTGTCATCCCAAACAATCTGACGGTAATCATTTCCCCCTCAACTTTAACCTCAGCCTCAACCTTCTCTAGTATAGGTGCCAGACTTCCCACCGGACTTTGCTAGCAGACAGACGTCGCTAAAACTCATCCCTCGATCAACCGCTTTACACATGTCGTAGATCGTGAGCGCCGCCACTGAGGCCGCAGTCATTGCTTCCATCTCCACCCCGGTCGGTCCAGTCGTCTTGGCGGTTGCTACAATGGTGATCGAGCAGCGGCCGTCGTGATCCGGCTGAGAATCTTCTTTGAATGAGATATCGACGCTGGTGAGGAGAATCGGATGGCACATGGGTATGAGGTCCGGAGTCTTCTTGGCCCCCATCACACCCGCAACCTGGGCTATGGACAACACATCGCCCTTGGCAATCTTGCCCCGTTGAATCTTTTCAAGGGTTTCTGGCTGGAGAAAGACTGTGGCCTGAGCGGTCGCAGCCCGTTCGGTCGAGTCCTTGGAACTGACATCGACCATTCGCGCTCTCCCTGACTCGTTGAAGTGCGTAAATTCTGCCATTTTGTGAGCTGAATCAGCCTCTTGCAGGGAATTTCCGGGTGATTATAGGAGCCGGGGGAAAGGGCAGTCAATAGAGGAGCAGGGTGGCCTGGTCGTCCTCCTGCTCGCGGAACGCGCACAATAGGAA
>JACAFD010000036.1 GCA_013388555.1 Nitrospirota bacterium
CATGGCGTGAGCAGGGAGTGAGCTATTTGGATTTGAAGGAAGAATCGAACCGAATGGTCAGCGTATACCGGAATGAAACGCTACGACTCTTGGGCTGGGGAGTCCTGGCCATCGGTCTCGTGCTGTTTGCCGGGCTCCGCGCTCCCGTCACCGTCCTGCGCGTGATGCTTCCGATCGGAAGCGCCATCGTAGTGGTAGCTGCCACGCTGCACGCGCTAGGCGAACGGTTTTCGCTGTTCCACATCGCGTCATTTCTGTTAGTCATCGGCCTGGGGTTGGACTATGCATTATTCTTCAACCGGAGAGATGGCACCCAGGCGGAGCGCGGACGCACCGTCTATGGCCTGGTCGTATGCAGCACGACGACGATCTTGGTATTCGGAGTGTTGGCCCTCTCACAAATCCCTGTGCTCCGAGCCATCGGATTGACCACGGCCTTAGGATCGCTGGCCTGTCTGGTCTTTGCCGCGCTCCTAGCTGAGTCGCCCGAGAAACCACCTCTTTTCGCCGCGACTTCTTCCGACTGAGCAATATTGAACAGCTGGTCTCTTCGCAACCTGCTAATTTTATTGCGGATAGGCTTGATCGCCAGCGTGGAGGGCGCCTGCAATGCCACAAGGTTTGGTGCATGAACACATAGAGAAAGACGTATCACGACTCGTTGAGGATCGCGGCTCGAATCAGGCCGTCGATGATGGCCCTCACGATCCTCAGGGCCCCGGGCACGCAGTTTCACAACATCGGCACGTGGGGGAGAGATTGATGGTCCCGCTCATTCTCACCCACTATACGGTTGTCTCAGCGCTGGGGAAAGGCCTCACCGAGACCTATCGGGCATTGCGTAATCGGCGTTCCGGGTTGCGGCCCTGCGACTTCGAAGATGTGGAAGTCAGCACCTACATCGGCCGGGTCAATGACGTGGAAGACGTGCTCGTGGGCGGTGGTTCAGCTCCAATGGAATTGGAGCGGTTCGACTGCCGGAATAATCGGCTTGCGCTTCTCGGGCTCCAACAGGATGGGTTCATTCAAGGCGCCATCGAGGCCCGGAAACGCTACGGCGCCCACCGCGTGGCGGTGATCCTCGGTTCGAGCACCTCGGGCATCCTGGAAACGGAGCATGCGTATAGCCGGCGTAACCCTGCCACCGGCGCCTTGCCGTCGTCCTACCTGACGTCCCATCGATATACCCATAACATGTTTTCGTCCGCACATTTCGTGCGCACATACCTGGGACTGCGGGGACCGGCGATGGTCATCTCCACGGCCTGCTCGTCGAGCGCGAAAGCATTTGCAACGGCGGCACGATTCATCGAGGCGGGATTCTGCGATGCGGCGGTGGTCGGCGGAGTGGATAGCCTCTGTCTGTCGATTCTGTATGGATTCGCGTCGTTAGAGCTGATGTCGAGCGGTCCCTGCCGTCCATGCGATGAGAATCGCAACGGATTGACGTTGGGCGAATCGGCCGGCTTTGCGTTACTGGAAAAATCCGACCATGCGGGCAACCCTGGGGCAGTGGCGTTATTGGGCTACGGGGAGAGCTGCGATGGGTATCACATGTCACATCCCCATCCGGAAGGGACCGGAGCGATCAAGGCGATGCAAGCGGCTTTGCTGCGGAGTGCGCTCACCCCCGGTGACATCGACTACATTCATCTGCACGGCACCGCGACCAGATCGAACGACAGCATTGAAGATACAGCCGTCCACTCGGTGTTTGGCTTCTCGACCCCCTGCAGCTCGACCAAAGGGTGGACGGGGCATACATTGGGAGCAGCGGGAGTCACGGGAGCGGTGATAGCCGCGATGTGTCTGACACGCGGTTTTGTTCCCGGAACCTTGAACACGACTCGAATCGATCCCAATTTGAGCAGTCAGGTGCTGCTGGAGAACCGGGAGCAGCCGGTTCGGCGGGTGTTGAGCAATAGCTTTGGGTTTGGCGGCAATAACTGCAGTCTGATTTTCGGGACAGTCTGATGATCTTGTATGTAAACGGGATCGGCACGTTGGGACCGGGGCTCGCAGGTTGGGCGGGAAGCCGGGCCGTGCTGGCAGGCGAGAGCCCGTCGTGTGAAGCCGCCCCAACGGAGCCGAGCGCGAGCATGCTTCCGCCGAACGAACGGAGGCGCAGCAGCGAGAGCGTGCGCTGGGCTCTCCATGTGGCTCAGGAGGCTATGCAGCAAGGGGAGGCCGATGTGCGCGAGGTCGCGACCGTCTTCGCGTCATCCGACGGTGACACCGGTGTCCTGGATCGTCTCTGCACAGCGCTCGCCGAACCGCAACGGACGATTTCGCCCACGCTGTTCCACCACTCCGTCCATAATGCCGCGTCCGGCTACTGGGGGATCGCCACGGGCTCTCAGCAATCGTCAACCGCGTTGGCTTGTTATGATTCTTCCTTCTGTGCCGCCTTGCTGGAAGCGGCCGCCTATGCACAGATCGAGGAGAAGTCTGTACTCCTGGTGGCCTATGATCTTCCACCGCCCCCGCCTCTCTATGCTGCGCGACCCCTACGAGGAGGATTTGCAGCCGCTCTGTTGTTGACACGAACTCCTGCGCCGCGCAACCTCGCTCAGATCGATCTCGCTCTTTCCACTGATCGCTCTCAGGATGCGACGAACATGGATGATGCCGGACTGGAGGCTCTTCGGAGCGGGAATCAAGCCGCGCGGGCGTTACCGCTTCTGGCCGCCATCGCGAGGCAGCGCGGCACATTAGTCCGACTTGAGTATCTAGAAGATCAACAACTGTTGATCCAGGTGACGCCATGCTGAAGATCGGCAAAGCCGCTCTTTGTCAATTGATTCCGCACCACGGCACAATGTGCCTGCTCGATACAGTCGAGCGGTGGGATAAGACCAGCATTCTGTGCACGACCGCGTCGCATCGTGACGCGGCGAATCCCCTTCGGCGAGACAACCGATTGGAGGCGATCTGCGGACTGGAGTATGCGGCGCAGGCGATGGCGGTGCATGTCGGACTTCTGGAGCAAGGCAAGGAGCGCCGACTCACGTTGGGATACCTGGGAGCCGTAAAGAATCTGACGCTTCGGGCCATTCGGTTGGACGACGTAAAGGGAGCCTTGACGGTTCAGGCGATCCGTTTAGTGGGCGAGGTGAATAGCTTCATCTATGCGTTTCGAGTGTTGGTTGGGCGAGAAGAGCTCCTGGATGGGCGCGCATCCATATTCCTCAAGTACCTCGACCGTCAATCATGAAGCGAGCCTTGGTCACAGGCGGCAGCGGTCAAATCGGCGCCGCGATCTGCCGCCAACTGGCGCAGGAGCACCTGCACGTCATCGTCCATGCGCATCGCAATCGCGCCGGAGCTGAAGAGGTGGCCAATCAGATCTTCGAAGCGGGCGGATCGGCCGGCGTGGCATCCTTTGATGTCAGCGATGCCCAGGCCACCCAACGTGCCCTGACG
>JACAFD010000161.1 GCA_013388555.1 Nitrospirota bacterium
CCGTCCAGCAAGGCCGCAGCGAGTGAAGGCCCGAGGCGTACCCTTGCGGTACGTTGAGGGTCTGAACGATGCGAGAACGCTGCTGATGGGCTGTTTCAGCATCCTGCTACGTAGGTTTTTTCGGTTCGTTGAACATGAAGTACATGACCACCACCACGGTGCCCCAAAACACGACTTGTTTATGCCAGAAAAGGACTTCCCCGTAATGAAAGAAGATGGCTCCGAGTAGGAGAGCACCGCCAATAATACTGTAACGGAAGGTCGCGTTTTCGATAACGGCATTTGCCCACACTGCGACCCCACCGAAGTAAATCAAGAAGGGAATATAGTCGATCTCGAATCCTCCGCTGATCGAGAGAAATATGTCGAGGAAGCCGATGAAGATGAGAGCGGTGCCCACGATCATGCCGGCGACACGCATCTGGTTCTCACTCCCGGAGTCGTCATCTCGCTCGGGGCGCACAGGCTCGTGTGGTGGTTCTGGCGGCATAGTCAGCTGGTTCCTCGTCGTTCGTGAAACGTGAAGCGCGAAACGTGTGACTGGGGAGCGAGCGACGTTTTCGAGATACGCGCTAAATCTTAAAATGTTTGCTCAGGGTCAGGCCTTGGCGCTGGTATGAAGACCCGAGAGCCGTGCCATAGAGCTGACTGGGGCGTGCGAGCATCCTGTCGTATACAACCTTAAAAAATGTTTGTCCATCATGGATCAGGAAGGGCACGTCATGGGGGCGGACCTCCAGGACCACTTGGGTGCCATGCAGCTCGCCGCTGCCGTATCCGAATCCCGGGTCGAAAAACCCGGCGTAGTGGGTCCGTAATTCGCCACAGGCTGCTTCAAAGGCGACCATCTCGGCTGCATAACCGGCGGGAACGCGGATCCGTTCTTTCGATGCGAGAATATAAAACTCCTCCGGTTCCAACAGGAGACTGTTCTGTCGGTGACGGTAGAGAGGTTCCCAGAAATCGAGCGCCGCATAGTGGCCGATCTTCGATAGATCGATGACGTGGCTGTTTTTCTTCGCCCGGTAGCCGATAATCGGCGAGTCTCTTCGGTCGTCTCCCTTCAGGTCGATGCGGAGAAACAGGCCGCGATCCGTTCGGAGATCACGGGTATTCAACGCCTGCTTTTCCGGGAGATTGTGGTAGAGCAGCCGCTCTCGCTGGTGGAGCGTCTGAAGGGACCGGTCCGATACGGTGGCGTCGCCGCGCACGAAGCGGATCTGATTGAGCGCGTATCCGGTCTTCACTTTGACCGCGAACGAGCGTGGAACGATTTCAAGATAGAGAGGTCCGGAATAGCCGGCCCGGATTTCATCGAATCCGGTGTTGAGATCTGTCACGACACGGGTAAAGACGTCCAGCCGTCCGGTCGTACTCTTCGGGTTGGTCCGAGCGCGGAGGATCTTAGGCAACGCGACTCGTTCGAGCAAGGGCACCAAATAGACGTGGCCTTTTTCGAGAATGGCCCCCTCAGTCAGATCCATCTCGTACATCACGAGGTCGGACTGGTAGAAGTCCAGGACATTGAGTCGGCTCGTAATTTCGGACAACTCCGGCAGGAAACTGCTGATCAACCGATAGGCCTTACGTCCGAGACGAAGGTCGAGACTGGCCGGCTGGACTTGCCGGTCTTCGATCGCCACGTCTGCGCGGATGGCGCCACTGGCGATCAGTTGCTTGATCTGTTGGTAGGGCAAAATGCCCTGCGCGGCATTGCTGCTCACAGGTCGTCGTGCGCTCCAGTACTGCACGACCCCAGGAAAGGTCCTGCGCTGACCATCGGCAGCTCACGCGTGGATCCCTGTTGTGGTTGCGGATAGTGGAACACCTTGTTCTCATAGTTTTTTACGAGGACTCCCTCGGCATCCATGTGCACCATGTAGTCGCCGGGGAGCAAGGGAATCTTGCCGCCGCCGCCCGGCGCATCGATCACGAAGTGCGGGACCGCCATCCCGCTGGTGTGGCCCTGCAGCGACTTAATAATATGTAGCCCTGTTTCAACCGTGGTGCGGAAGTGATTCGTGCCCTTGGTCAGGTCCGCTTGGTAGAGATAGTAGGGCTTGATGCGAGCGAGTAGAAGCTGATGCATCAAACGTTTCATGATGTCCGGATCGTCATTGACACCTTTGAGCAGCACGGTTTGTGCGCCGAGCGGCACGCCGGCATCGGCCAACATCCCGCAGGCTGCTTTCACTGCCGGGGTCAGTTCGTCCGGGTGGTTGAAGTGTAAATTCATATACACAGGGTGATATTTTTTGACGATTGCGCAGAGTTCTGAGGTGATGCGTTCGGGTAACGTGCCTGGTACCCGGGAGCCGAGGCGAATCAGTTCCAGATGCGGAATGGAACGCAGGGCCTTGAGGATCCGTTCCAATAGATGATCCGGCAGGAGCAAGGGGTCGCCTCCGGAAAGGATCACGTCGCGCACTTCGGTATGCTCGCGCAAATAGGCGATCGCCTTGTCGAGTTCACCTTTCTTGAGGAATCCCGGTTTCCCGACCAGCCGTTTTCTCGTGCAGAATCGGCAATAAATAGGGCACTGGTTCGTGACCATCAGCAGGACACGATCGGGATAACGGTGGACGAGGTGCGGGACCGGACTCATGAGATCTTCCTCGAGGGGATCTGCCTCCGCTTCAAAATCGTCCATCTCGGCGGGGTCCGGGATGACCTGCTTCCAAATGGCGTCGCCCTTTTCTTTGATCGTTGCCATCACCGTGGGGGTGATGCGCATTGGATAGTCGCCCACGATGCCTTCAACAGTCTTCGCGTCGACGCCGAATCGGTCCGCCAAGTCTTTTGGTTTCACAATGCTGTCGGCGAGTATGCGTCTCCATGCTTCCATGCAATCTCCGTTACTGCCGAGTGGCTCGGCACGGCTGCCGGGCGTGACTAGCGCCCGGCGATCTGTTTCTGACCGTATGTCTTGTCCAGGTACTCGAGGATATCGTCGGTTTCCGTCAACACGACGTTCCCATCCTTCAGGACAGGAACATAATATTGGCCTGACACCTCATTGACCACCTTCCGCATCGGGCGAAAGTCGGGCACAACGACGTGTTCGAATTCGAGGTGAAGCTCCGCCAGTTTCTGGCGTACCACCTCACAGTCTGGGCACCAGGATACGTGGTAAAGGGTTAATGACATGACAATGTTTAATGGTCAATGGTCAATGTTGAATGATAGATTTTCAGGATCATCTTTTGCCGGTTAATTTAACATTCACCATTCACCATTAAACATTTAAACATTGGTGCCGTGCGCCAGCGCGCAGGGTACCATCACGGCATCTTTCATCCCGTGGATCACTTTTTTATCCGCCGGGCAGATGGTAGCCAGGATACCAGCCAGTTCGGTCTTTTCGCCACTCACAAAATAATAGGGTGAGAGCCTGACGCGACCGGACATCCGGTTCATCTCATCGGTCCTGGGATCAAAGTAGTCGAGGTCATAGAGGCGGCCCTTATGAAACTCCTGCAAGATGTAGGGGGTTTGAGGGAAGGAGTCCAGGGCCTTGTCGATGGCGGCAGCCCATTCGCTCTGCGACAGATCATGCCCAACCGATACGCCTCGACTGCCCCATGCGAGTTCTGAAAACCCCGATGGCTTGATCACCAAGTGCCGTTCTTTCTGGGTTGCCGTAGTCAGATCTCGCCAGTTCATGACGGCTCGTCCACCGATCGCCAAACCTGGAATTGTGGCGGAGGGAGGGATCGGTGCGGGATCGAGAACCCACGTACGCGGCATAATGGTGGTCAGGTGTATGAAGACCTCCCGGCCCAAGGCCTGTTCCCAGAACAGGCACAAGGCTGGGTGATGGAGGAGGGCAAACGCGAGCTTTTCTTCCAGCGCCGGCTTGTATGGGGGTGTGACGGCGACCCGGTCTTTCTTGATGGCATATTGGATGAGTTCGGATTTGGGAATGTTCAGGAGGTCGAATAACTCATAAAACCGATAAATCAAGGCGATCGGCTCGTCCATTCCCTCGCTGGTAACCCTGAGGCCTTCTTCGGTGAATCGAATGTGACGAGGTTCTACACAGTAGGCGTCGAGACCGATGGCTCGGAGCTTGGCCGCGAGCCACGTCATTTCAGGCTGATAGTCTTTGGCCTCTTCCGACACCAGAATCACGACGCACCCCGTATGTCGGGCCAGCTGGTTTCTCAACATAGCTGCAAATCCACGCACCATCCCTCCGAGGATCGTTCGCTCAGGTTCCGTCGGATGCAGGACCTCGTCCCCTTCTTTGATATCCTCGCCCATCC
>JACAFD010000037.1 GCA_013388555.1 Nitrospirota bacterium
GAATTCAAGTGGGTTAGGGTTCAGGTTTAGGCTAAAGGGGTCTGAGATTTGAGGCCTGCATTTTCCGGAATGCCTCCAACCTCTACCCTCAAACCTCCAACCTTCTGTTAGACGTATGCCCGTTTACCACTATAAAGGGTATCGGAACGACGGCGGGGCCGCGACCGGCATCATCGATGCCGAGAGTCCGAAGATTGCCCGCGTCAAATTGCGGAAGGTCGGGGTGTTTCCCACCGACATGGTGGAACAGGGCTCTGCCATGCCCGGTTCCACAACGGGAATTTCAGGCAGACCCTCTGCGGGGATCGGCCGCTCCCCTGCCCTGAGTACGACCGATGTGGCGATGATGACCAGACAGTTGGCCACGTTGCTGGTCGCAGGTCTGCCTCTGGTCGATGCGATCGGGGTCATGGTCGATCAAACAGAGAAGAAGTCCGTGAAGAGCCTGATGGCTGATATTCGCGAAAAAATCCGTGGAGGCGCGTCCTATAGTTCCGTGCTGGAGGCCTATCCGCGTGAGTTCTCCCAGATCTACGTGCACATGGTCCGGGCCGGTGAAGCCAGCGGGGCGTTGGATCAGATCTTATTCCGCCTCGCGGAGTTTTTGGAAAAGCAGCTGGCGCTCAAACACAAAGTCACCAACGCCGTGCTGTATCCTGCTCTGATGATGATCGTCGGGGTCTCGGTGCTTTTTTTCCTCATGACCTTTGTCGTTCCGAAAATCACCGCGGTCTTTATCAGTTTGAAGCAGGCCCTTCCCTGGCCTACCGTCATCCTGATGAGCGTCAGTCATTTTCTGGCGGACTATTGGGCGGTCATCCTCGGCGGGCTGGCGCTGGCCATATGGGCGGTGCGGCGGGCCATGAAGACGGACGCCGGGCAGCTCACAGCCGACCGATGGCTGTTGAAGGTTCCGCTCATCGGCGAGGTCAGCCGGATGGTCGCGATCTCGCGCCTCACTAGTACGCTCTCCACCATGTTGGCGAGCGGTGTGCAGTTGTTGGATGCGATGGACGTCGCGAAACGTGTGATGAGTAATCGTGTGCTGGAACAGGCGGTGGAGGGGGCCAGGCAGAATATTCGCGAAGGGGAAACGATCGCCGAACCGTTGAAACGCAGTGGAGAATTTCCCGCGCTGGTGACCCACATGATTGCAGTCGGTGAGAAGAGCGGTGAGATGGAGGAGATGTTACGCCGGATCGGAAACATTTATGATGGAGAAGTGGAGCGGGTCATTACACGGTTCACATCGTTGCTGGAACCGATCATGATTCTGGTTATGGGAGTCTTGGTGTTTTTTATCGTGGTGGCCATTCTGTTGCCGATCTTTGAGATGGGACAGATGGTGGGATAGCGGAAGAAATGTTTGAGGTTAGAGGTTTGAGGTTAGAGGTTGGAGGCGGGAAGAGGGAAGAATGTTGGAATGGTGAGGTTTGAGGCGAATGGTTTGTGGCCTGCATTTTCCGGAACGCCTCCAACCTCTAACCTCAAACATTCTTCCTCGCATAGCCTCAACCTTAACCTTATGCTAACGGGAGGCATTTGATGAATGGCAAGAAACGGTTTATGGGTACTCGAATGATGTGGGGTAACGGGCAGCGGCTGCTGAGCTCCTTCGCTTCACGCTTCACGCCTCACGCTTCACGACACACTGTCCTCCGCAATGCACGAGGATTTACGTTCATCGAGATTATGGTCGTGGTGGCCATTCTCGCGATCCTTGCGGCCCTGGTCATCCCACGCATCATGGGGCGAACCGACGATGCCAAGCGGACAGCGGCCAAAGTTCAAATCCGGAATATCGAAGGGGCCTTGCAGCTCTACAAGCTGGATAACGGTGTCTATCCTTCGACTGAACAGGGGTTGAAAGCCCTCGTTGAAAAACCTTCAGTCGGAGTGATCCCGAAAAAATGGAAGATCGGAGGATATCTGCCGAAACTTCCGGAAGATCCTTGGCAAAATCCCTACAAGTATGTGAGCCCCAGTCAGAAACGTACCCCGTCCGGTACACCTCTCGGCGACTACGAGATCATGTCACTAGGGACCGATGGCGAGGTCGGCGGCGAAGGAATCAATGCCGATATCACGAACTTGAATCTGGATAAGGATTAGGCGCGAGACGAGCGAGACAGGCGAGAAACGCGCGAAAGGCGGGACATGTGAGCGAGGCGAGACAGGCGCGAAAGGCCGGACACGTGAGGCGTGAAGGAGCATCTATCCTTTCCTCGTCGCGCTTTTCTCGCCTGTCTCGCTCGTCTCGCCTTTCGCGCACGTCGCGCGCCGCGCGCTTTGGCGCGGATGGTTTCACCATCATCGAGATCATTATCGTGCTCTTTCTGCTTGTCGGGTTGCTGGGAATCGTTCTCCCTCGCATTTCGGTGGAGGAGAATCTCGCGTCAGTCGGGCGAAAAATGGTCGGGAATGTGCGATCGCTTCAACACCTGGCCATGTCGACTCAGAAGACGGTCCACCTCTATGTCGACATCGATCGCAGCATCTATTGGTCGATGATCCTGGAGGGGAATCAAGAAAAAGTTCCGGGCGACCCTGCCTGGCTCACACCCTTGACACTCCCGGACACGATTCGCATTTCCGATATCCTCGTCAGCCAGGGGAAAAAGGAATCGGGCCGGGTCGATCTCTTCTTCTACCCCACTGGACGAATCGATACGGCGACGATGCATTTGAGGAATGAGCGCAATGAAATTCTGGCCATTGCCATCGAGCCGGTCACAGGAGCGATCCGCATGAGTGACGAACGAATCGAGCCCCCCAGATTGCTCGTCATTCCCGACCGTGTGAGGGCCCTGCTCAAGACGCCGGCCCCTGGCGCGTAATCCCCTCAACGCATAGAATGCGGTGTCGCCGCGAGCGGGGTTTCTTATGACAAATGAACGCGGTTTTACATTAATGGAAGTCTTGATCGCGCTCGCCATCCTTGCGCTGGCTCTGCCGATCTTATTGGGGCTGCGGAATTTTGACCTCGACCTCCATGCGAGAGCCAAGGATCTCACGACTGCCACGCTCCTCGCGCAGGAAAAGCTGGCCGAGACGGAACTGGGCCCGGCCCTTCCTTTCGGTGAAACACGTGGCGAGTTTCTGCCGACGCCCCTGGGATCGCAACCCACTGCCGCGATCACCAACCGCCCTTCGAATTATCGATGGAAGCGAATTGTCTCCCCCACGCCGTTGCCGCTCGTGCGGGAAGTGAAGATTCAGGTTCTGTGGCCCCGAGGCGAAACGGAAGAGATGGTCGAGGTGAGCACCTATGTCTTCTCCACTAACTAGCAGGCTGCCAGCATTGGGAAGGTTAAGGCTGAGGTTAAGGTTGAGATGAAGAAAGTCAGATCTTTGCTCAACCTTGACCTCAACCTCAGCCTGCACTCTGAGGGCGGGTTCACCCTGATCGAGGTTCTCCTGGCGGTGTCTCTGGTCGCCTTGATGGCGACCTTGGTCTTCGGGTCGCTCTATGTCACCTTGAGCGCGATCGATGTGGCACGAGCAAATTCCGCCAATGAACAGATTGTCCGCAGCACTATGCGTGTCATGATCGATGAATTGTCGGTCGCCAAGGAATCCCCTGCAGGCCGTTGGATAGGAGTCAACGCCCTGTTTGACGGTCAGCCTGCCGATTCGGTTGCATTCCTAACACTGGGCCAGTTTCGAGGGGCTGAATCGGCCAAAGAGAGCGAACTGGTTCGTATCGTCTACACCAGAGAAGGCGATCTCCTGCTTCGATTCGCGCGCAAGAATCTCTACGGTCTCACGGATGAATCTATCGAGCGAGTGGAGCTGGCCCGCAAGGTCAAAGGATTTAATGTGCGCTATTACGACGGCAAGGTCAATCTGTGGCTGGATGAGTGGAATAGTGCTGTGCGCGGCGTCCCTAAAGCGCTTTTGCTTGAGCTGACGCTGCTTCAACAGAACGAAGAACTCCAGACCATACGCCAGTGGGTGACGGTAGGGGCCCCATGATAAGCTGGCCGCTTGCCCTGCCTGAAACACTGAGAGTGAAGGGTCCCCTCGCTTGGGGGATGGTATCGCTGGCCTGTTTTATCGTATTTCTATTCCTGACCTTTCCCTATGGCCCGCTGCAGAGCCGCCTACTGGCCGAACTCAATCGGTCGAGTGGATGGGAGATTCGAGCCGCTGATTGGTCGATGGGCTTTCCTGTCGCCATTGAATGGCATGATGTCGTTCTTACAGGACCGACAACGGTCGGGGCGATTTCACTTGAAGCCTTCCGGACAACGGTGGGAGTGCTACAGGCATTCCTGGGACGACTGGTGTTAGACTATGCGGTCCAGCTTCCCGGTGCTGGGCCATCGGGATCTGGAAGAGCCACCGGGTCCCTGATATCGGATTCGTGGTCGTTACAGGGCTCTGTTGAGGTCAATGGCCACCTCCAGCAGATTGATCTTGCGACGGTCCTCAAACCCTATGTGACCAGGGGCTTGATTCAAGGAGATTTTTCGCATCGCTGGGACAGCGCCCAAGGCGGCAACGCTGCCCTCAAGGGGGAAGGAAGCGTGAAGATTGAAATCAAGGATCTAGAAATCGAACGGATCCCTGCCGGCGCCACCGCGATTCCCGCACTGACGTTTGGCCGTATCCAAGCTACCGTGGCCTGCCGTGATGCAGCTTGCGATGTAACGGAATTGAAGGGGGACGGAGTCGATGGAT
The DNA here is from genome assembly GCA_013388555.1 of Nitrospirota bacterium. Classification (GTDB taxonomy): domain Bacteria; phylum Nitrospirota; class Nitrospiria; order Nitrospirales; family Nitrospiraceae; genus Palsa-1315. The sequence continues at coordinate 4,684 of JACAFD010000037.1, forward strand.
CGTTTACGGCTCAGGGGCGTATGATGCTGCGGCAGCCGCTGCAGCAGAGCCTTCTGGATCTCACGGTTACCGTGGTTCCCGGCGCCGGGTTTGCCCAAAAGGCGGCGAGCCTCTCATTGCCCCCGTTTCAGCCAGGGACTCCTGTGACGTTCAAGCTGGTGGGACCGGTCATGAATGCAAGAGTGGCACTGTAAAATGCTGCGAGACGCGCGAGACTGGCGAGAAAGGGGCGACTTGCGAGACGGCGAAAGAGGATCTGGAAGCTTCGCTCATCGCGCGTTTCTCGTCTTTCCCGCGAGTCTCGCATGTCTCACACCGGAGGAACGGTCTTGTCGATAAC
>JACAFD010000184.1 GCA_013388555.1 Nitrospirota bacterium
AGTGCCGGCACTCGCGACAAGCGAACTCTGCAGCGCATCGCTGAGTTCTTCGAGCACGCTCGGCTGCAGATCCTCCATCGTCGCAAGGCGCAACGCGACATCTGCTCGAAGGGCTTCCGGTAAGTCCCTCATGACGGTCCCGGCCTGGTCCGGATCCATGTGCGCGAGAATCACGGAGATCGTCTGGGGATGTTCGGTTTTGATGAGTTGTGAGGCGGCCTTGGCATCGACCCACTTCATGGCATCAAGCCCGGGATAGACTTTGGTGGTCATGGATTCGAGCATTCGGTTTGCTTTTTCCTGACCCAGTGCTTTGGACAGTATAGTTTTGATGTATTCTTTTCCATGAAACGTCACGTCACCGCTTGCGCTCGCCTTTTCAAATTCGTCGATGACGGCCGATTCCTCCTCCCTTGTAATATTGGCCGTCGCGTTCATGGATGTCCCCAGCCGACGGATTTCCTTTGGATCAAGGCTCTTCATCACCAACGCAGCGGCGTCCTCCCCAATGGCTTTCAGAAGAATGGCCGCCTTTTGCTCGCCGCTGAGTTGTGTGGCCATCGCTACCCGCGCCTCACTGACCAGCCTTCAACCACTGCTTAACAACCACAGCCGTGGCATCAGGATTCCCCCGAGCCATGTCGACGATCTGTGAGCGGGGCTTTCCCGCCAATGACGCTTCGACCTGACTCACCGAAGCGGGAAGACCTAGTGCGGGCCCCTCGCCGGATGACCCGGTCGTCCCCAACATCGCCATCAACGGGCGGACAACCATGAAGAGAATCAGGAGAAAGAGGCCTCCTCCGACCGCATAACGAATATAGGGAATGAAGGAATTCGTCGGCTCCGCTGCTGCCTCAATCCCCTGCGCGGGAGGCTCTTCAGTCGCAATGTCAAATTGCACGTTGGTTACCTGAACTTGATCCTGCCGCTCTGCCGAATACCCCATGGCTTTTTTCACGATCTCTTCGATGCGCTTCATGTCTTCTTCAGGCCGTGCGATATACTTCTTGGCCGCGTCGGACACGGGCTTTCCATCCTCAGACGCCTTCGCACTTTCGTAGATCCCGTCCACGAGCACTGCTACGGACAGTTGCTTGATGGTGCCGGTGGACTCCACGACTCGGGAAACCGTCCGACTGATTTCATAATTCACGGTTTCATTCTTGGTCTGATTCGCGCTCGAACTCGTTTGAGCCGGCTCTTGACTTGCCCCCTCCGGGACATTCGACTGGACCCCCGGCACGCCGCCGGATACACCGTTGACCCCACTGGCTTTTTCCTGGCCGCGCTGCTCGCTCCGAACGACTTGGCTATTGGGATCGTACCGCTCTTCAGTCGTTTCTACTTTGCGGAAGTCGAGGATACTGGACACCCGCACCACGGCTTTATTCACTCCGACGATCCGTTCCAACATCGTTTGGATGCGTGTTTCAATATCCTTTTCAAGCGTCCGCTGGTATTCCAACTGCGACCCGGTCAGCCCTGCTGCGTCGTCGCTCCCGGCTGCCGATGAGAGGAGCCGCCCATGTCCATCCACCACGGTGACATCCTTGACTTGGAGGCCCTCGACGCTGCTCGACACGAGGTGGACGATCCCGTTGATTTGCGTCTTGGCGAGGGCCTGCCCGTTCCGCAACGATACGACGACCGAGGCACGAGCCCGATTCTCGTCACTGGAGAACAACCGCCGCTCTGGGGTGGCAAGGTGGACGCGCGCCCGTTCAATCTCCGGCATCTGCGCGATTGTCCGTGCGAGCTCCCCCTGCAGTGCGCGACGATAATTGAGTTTCTGAACAAAATCGGATACGCCGATCGACGATCGATCGAAGATTTCAAAGCCGACTCCTCCCCCATGGGGGAGTCCCTGAGTGGCCAACTGCAATCGCAGCTCATGGACTTGCGCACTGGGAACAAGAACGGTCGTCCCTCCCCCGGTTGTCTCATACGGCACTTTTGTCTCTTTTAGCTTGTCCACAATCCCTGCCGCATCCTCGGGATTGAGATTCGTAAACAGAACCTGCATGTCGGGCTGCTGTGTCCAGAGAGTGATGGCGATGAGACCGGCAATGGAGCCGGCAAGCGCCACCAGAATGATCATGCGTTGATTGATAGAAAACTTAGACAGCATCGACCCCACTCCTCCTACTGCAACAGACTTGGCCTTTAGCGGACTGCCGAACAACTATTTTGCACGCGAGCACTTCGATGCTTCACCCCTGCAGGATGCTCAAAAAGTTCGTCCAGCAAGGCCGCAGCGAGTGAAGGCCCGAGGCGTACCCTCTGGGTACGTTGAGGGTCTGAACGATGCGAGAACGATGCTGGCGGACTTTTTCAGCATCCTGCTATATCTGCATCCGCTGAATTTCTTCATAGGCCGACAACAACTTGTTCCTGATCTGCATCATGAGTTGGAACGACACATCGGCTTCCTGTAAGGCCACCATCGTCTGGTGGATGTTCTGTGTCTGACCGGTCATCAATGCTTCCGTCGCCTGGTCGGCGTGGATTTGAATGTCGTTGGCCTTACTGATCGCGTGCTGCAGTGAATTCATAAATCCACCAGCCGGAGCAGCACTGGCCGGATGAGCGGCTGGGGCGTTGCCCACGAAGGAAGAGGCAGGAATTGCGATTGCTTTGATCTGGTCCATGGCTACCTCCCGATCTCCAGCGCCTTATTCCACATGGCGCGGGTCGCGTTAATCGCTTGCACGTTGGCTTCGTATGAACGGGATGCCCCGATCATGTTCACCATTTCTTCCATGACATTGATGTTCGGCATCTTGACGAACCCTTTTTTGTCGGCGTCCGGATGGCGCGGATCGTAGATCACCTGTCCGGGCCTGGTATCTTCTTTCACGCGCAGCACCTTAACGCCATCAAGTGCGTGAGCCCCCGGCCCCGTCGACACCTGGCGAAACGCTCGCTGGAACGGGCTGGCGACCGGCGCGGATTGAAACACCACGTCCCGGCGCTTATAGGGCCCGCCTCCCGGCGTATGCGTGGACTGGGCGTTTGCCAGATTGCTGGAGATCACATTGAGCCGCTGACGTTGCGCATCAAGGGCGGTCACGGACACTGCCATGCTGTCTGTCATCTCCATATCGACCTCCGTGGAAGAAGGTTAAGGTTAAGGTTGAGGTTAAGTGGGCCGAGAGTTCTTCACTCAACCTGAACCTTAACCTCAGCCTGATTGGTTATCGCCCCTCGCGGATTGCTCCCATCAAATGCCGGAAACGGATCGCCATGATCGACGCGGCACTGTTGTACTGCATCGCGTTATCCGACATTTTGGCCATCTCCAGTTCGATGTTCACCGAGTTGGCATCCAGGGGAAGATCCCCCGCGGGCACGGGGCTGAGCTTTCCTGTTACCTGTTGTACTGCATCCCCGCGCAAGCCGATGTGCCGGCCCTGAGTGACTGCAAGGGTGACGGGAGTTCTCCCTTGCTGTGCGGCCTGCAAGGAATCCAGAAAGTTGAAATCGGCAGCGCGATAGCCGGGCGTTTCTTCATTCGCGAT
>JACAFD010000113.1 GCA_013388555.1 Nitrospirota bacterium
GAATCGACGAACTGCCAGGCTCTGCCAAGCGCCTCCATTCTGCTTCACCTTTTGTAATACCCAGGGTATAGACCAGGGAGCGCCAAATATCAGGCCTAGGAATCGCCCCGGCAGAGCCGGCGCCCTGGAGATGATAAAATGGCGACGTGACCACAGCCAGCATAGCCGTACGGTCTAAGTCGTTTATTGGGAGCGATACGAGGTGCAGGAGGGTCTTGACCAGAGGTTCGCGCGACAGGCACCGTCCGGCCGTTGATGTGAAGGGCACCAAATGACGATCAAACACCGATTGCAACCGCGCCTGGTAGGGCTCCAGTGTACGGGCCACCACTCCAATTTCATCGAAACCATAGCCCTTGACCTCAACCAAGGTCAGGATTTCCCGACAGACCGACGCTAACTCCTCCTCCACCCCTATGACATTCGTGACAGAAAGTTGCACTCGCTCCGTTGTTGCTGGTCGATCCCCTTCCCCACTTCCATCCTCATGAGTATGCGCCAGAGGGAGAAGATGTCGCTCGAAAAACTGACGGGCAAAGAAAAAGGCCGGACGATCCTGTAGCGGAAAGTACAACGTGGCCGGTGCAACACGAACAACCGATTCAAAAAACGAGAGTTGGACCTGTGCGAGATCATAGAAACCATAGTAGAACAGGCGCTGCAACCTCTTGAGGAATGGGGAATCTGAGAGATCCTGGCGAAGTGATGCAGCCAGATCATCCGGAGAGCCGACCCCCAGCGACCGGCTGGCTTCCATGATGGCCGCATGCAGTGTGAATAGAGACCGGAGCCAGGTTCGGTCTTCCTCCTCGAATACCCCTTCCGTAATGGCCTTTAAGGCAATCGTCGGCGTGACCGCCGCATCTTTCAAGTCACGCACCGTTGCCCACAAACCCTTCCAGGTTCCCGGTGAGGCGGGCAACCGCGTAAACGGTTCGAACCCTCGAAGCTCGCGCCGGACCACCTGCCGCACCAACTGCTCAAAGAAGAAATCATCGACCAGTTGGAGGGTCGGTTCCGGACTGGCCTGGGAAACCGTCGCGAGATCATCACGCAGGCGGAGGGCCAGCTGGTGGAACGTGAGAACGTAGACGTTGAGGAATGCGCGAGGCTCATGACGGGTGAGTACTTGCTTGAGATGCTCGACCAGGGAGACGGAGGGGACAATGACGGCAAGGGGAGCAAAGGGATCTTCAGCTTTACAGGAGCGAAGATCCTCGACCAGGGCACGTTCAAGAACGGGATGAAAAGGACCTGTGACGATGCGAAGCATCTAGTATCGAATGTTGAATGCTACATGTTGAATTTTGAATGTCGGAGCAACACTAATTCATCATTAAACATTCATCATTCACATTGCTTGGGTTAGCCGGTCTCCGGCCCCAATAGCTCTCCGTTACAATCCACGCAGCACCAGTCGCCATCGATAAACGCCATCGGGTCACCGCACATGGGACAATCCGGCGGAGGGCCCTTGTCGATGACAGGGAGTTCTGGCAATTCATTATCCTCGTCGATCATGGAATGATCCGTCCCCTACTCGCGCGGTTTCATTTTGAGCTGCAACGCCTTCTCCGCGCTCTCCCGGCTCGGCACACCGACAAACGTGAGCCGCCCATCAATTATCGTGGCCGGCACCGCTCGCACCGAATGTCGATCTGCGAGGCTTCTCCCATCCTCTGTCGTAATATCCACCTCGCGATAACCGAAGCTATATTTCACCCGCAACTGTTTCCACAAATTTTTCGCTGATGGGCAGGCTCCACAGCTCGGTGAAACTAGGAGCACTACATTGGGCATCGGGTTCCTCCGGTCGCAAGCGATCTTAACACCCGGGCGAATGGGCCAGCAAGCGAAGGAAGGGGCGGGAGCAGCCAGGTGCCCTTCTTGCTCGCAGAACGCGCACGATAAGAATGTGCTCGTTCGATGCGCGCAGTGAAGGGCAGCCTTGGCCACTCCCTCTAGAAATGGTGTGGGGAAGTTGAAGGATAGGAGGGTCAGGCACCATTTGCGCACCGCGTCCTACGGGTCGTTCCGACAAATGGTGCCTGACCCCCTAATCTTCAACAGAAAGTAGTTTTTCAACAGCCTGCTAGCGTTCGGCCTCTGTAAGGTCGCCTTGTTCATCCATCTCCTCAAGGTCTGCTTCTGCTTTGGCCTTGAGGGTCGAGGGATGCAGACCATACTTCCTGAGCATTTTATAGAAATCTGCCCGATAGCGCCCGGCAAATTGGGCAGCACGAGAGATATTGCCTCCGGTGAGTTCCAAAACATTCTTGAGATAGGTCTTCTCAAACTCTTCCTTGGCTTCAGTCAGTGGCTTGAGCGGCGCATCCGGTGATGTGCCCATGGAGGGTAGAAGGTCTGGGGTAATCATGTCTTGGCGCGTCATAACGGCGGCCTTTTCAACAACATTTTCTAATTCGCGCACATTGCCAGGCCAGGGATGGGTGATCAATCGATTGAGGGCAGCCGGTGTAAAGCCACGCAAGCTTTTATTCGCTCGTTTCGCACTCGCGGTCAGGAAGTGTTGCGCCAATAATGGAATGTCTTCTCGGCGATCACGAAGCGGAGGGATAAACAACGGGACGACTGAGATGCGGTAGTACAGATCATTCCGGAATGAGCCGTTCTTGACCGCTTCGCCAAGGTCTTTATTAGTTGCAGCAACAATACGTACATCGATCTTCGTCGAGAGCTCCGAACCCACCTCTCGAACTTCCCGTTCCTGCACTGCCCGCAACAATTTGACCTGCATCGAGAGCGGTATTTCGCCGATCTCATCGAGAAAGAGCGTGCCGCCGTTTGCGCTTTGAAACAGGCCTCGTTTCGAGCCATGGGCGCTGGTAAACGCCCCGCGCACGTGTCCGAAGAGTTCAGACTCGAAGAGCGTTTCTGGAATGGCCGCGCAATTCAGGGCGACAAAGGGCCCCTTACTCCGTCGGCTGTTCGAATGAATGACACGTGCCAACACTTCTTTGCCGGTCCCGGTTTCTCCGAAGAGGAGAATTGTCGCGTCCGAATCTGCCACCTGTACCACCTGTTGGAGAATACGCTGCATCGCCGGACTCCGCGCGACGATGTTTTCCATCCCATACAATTCGTTGACGAGAGACTTCAGGCGCTGAATCTCTCCTCTCATCCGTTGCGGAGAAAGCCCTTCTTCGATCTTGGCCTTGAGTTCTTTGTCATCGAACGGTTTGGTGAGATATCCGAAGGCTCCCCGCTGCATAGCTTCTACGGCATTGGGGATACTGCCGTGGGCCGTCAGGATGATAACCGGAAGCCCTGGATGAATCCGCAACAGTTCTTCCGTCACATCTAATCCATCTTCGCTGCCCAACCGGAGGTCGGCAACGACGAGATCGAACCGGTCTTTCTTGGCAGCAGCGATGGCCTCACGCCCGGTTGTGCAACCTGTCACGTTAAAACCCAGAGCGGTCAACCGCATTTTTACAAGATGCAGCAGCCCTTCTTCATCGTCGACCACGAGAATATGTTCCTTTTCCATGAAACTCCTTCTACGGTGTTACCGGTTCCGGCACGATCGGAGGCGGTGCGATCGTCGATGGGGGACGAACGGGGCGGACCTTGTCCCGCATTTCCTGATCGATGCGCTTTAATGCCTCCAGCTGGCTCGTCAACTCCTCTATTTTCCTATCTCGATCCGTCAATTGCTTTTGCAGGGACAGCACGATACCTGGATCCGGCAAGCCTCTTGCGGGATCTTTGGGGTCTTTCCTTCCGCTGGCCATATCCGCCCTCCGATCACGCTCGGCTAAATCACGGTGGAGGGTTTCCAGGGATTGGGTATCGGCATCCTTCATTGCCCGCAGTTGTTGGATCGTCAGCTCTCTGTCTAGCAAGTCTCGCACCAGACGATCGGATGCCTGCCCCAGGATTGCCTGACTCTCCGATATGACTGGGGCCCCTATAACCGACTGGAACCAAGTTTGTTCAACGGGAGAGGCATGATACTCGAGTAACTGTAACCAGAGCTTGCTGGAGGAGGCCATCTGGCTCTTAGGCGCAACGGCGATCACTTTTTCAAAGTACTTCGAAGCCGTATCCCGACTTTCGTAGAGTCCCAGCAGCGCGCGTGTAAAGTACACATGATCACAAGAATTATGCTCTCCGCACTTCGGGACGAGCGCCTCTTGTTTTCTTGCCAACGCATGAAGGGATTTGGCCTCTCCCGTATCCACGACAAAGTACGGCTGGGAAAACTGTGGGGCTGGCGCCCAGACCGCGCACCCAGCGAGAAGGAGACAAGACAAGGGGCCCCATATGAATCCGTGGACAGCCTTCATGCCGTCTCTCCTGGTTTCGTGAGGGGCAGGACAAATCGTACCGTCGTTCCCTTCTTGACCTCGCTTTCAATCCAAATCCGTCCTCCGTGCGCCTCAACCACTTTTTTTGCCAGGGCCAACCCCAGCCCACTGCCTGGAGTCGCATGCTTGGCCTTTGTGCGTCCTTGATAGAAACGTTCGAAAATATAGGGCAGGTCTTCGGCCTGAATTCCGGGTCCTCCATCTGTCACGCTCACCTCGAGAACCCCAGCTCTTTGATCCGGCCTCATGAGCAATTTCACAATGCCCCCTTCCGAGCTGAATTTCAAGGCGTTTGAAAGTAAATTATCAAGCACTTGTTCAATTCGAAGCGCATCCGCCTTGACCCACACACGTTGTGCCGGCGCTTCCAGCAACAGCTGCACATGCTTGGCATCGGCGAGGAGTTGGACCTTGTTGACTGACATATCGGTGACGCGCTTGAGATCCGTCGGGACGATGCGATACTCCATCATCCCGGCGTCCATTTTGGAGAGGTCCAGAATGGTTGAGATGAGGGTGATAAGTCGGCGGCTGCTGTCCGCCATGATGCGTAAGGTCGTGCGCTGTTCTTGCGACAAGGGGCCGGGAATTTCATCTAACAGCAAATGAGTACCTTCCTGGATCGACGCCATGGGCGTGCGCAATTCGTGGGATACATGAGCGAGGAACTCCCCCTTCATATCATCTAATTCTTGTAGTTTTGTACCCATCCAATTGACGGAGTCAACGAGATCTCGCAGCTCACTGGGAGCTCGGATATTCAGCGACGTGCGAAAATTCCCCTGGCCGATCTGTTTGATATGATTCTGCAACTGTCGGAGTGGGCGCAGAACTGTATAACTGGCAAAGCCAGCGAGCGCAATGCCAAAGACAAGCGCGAGCAAAACCAATTGCTCTGTCACCGCTTCGGCTTGCGCCGAACTTTCCCGTGACCGGCTAACACCGACACTAATGCCTGTCTCATGAAGATTGATAAACTGTTGGAGTGTGGCAGTTATGCGATCCATCAGGGCATCTCGCCGACTTTCATAGTCCACCGATTGAACCACTGAAGATGATCCCCCATGCTCCAATTCTGCACGAAAGATCATGAGTCGTTCTTGCTGTAAGTGCTTGGTATCTTGAAGGAGCTGAATCCCTTGGGAAGTGAGCTCCTGCGTTTCGAGGCTCTGGAGTCCACGATGAAATTCGTCGACTTCTTCATCGAAATGTTGCAAGAACGTGGCATCACGTACGGCTAAATACTTCTTTTCGCTATTGAGTTGGGCATAGAGCACGCCGAGCAGTCGTTTGGCCGATTCGATCGCCGGGTAATGTTGCGTGGCCATGTTGGCACTCAATGAAGTCAGCTGACGTAGTTGAAACAAGGCGTACAGATTCACCCCCGCCATTACCGCGATGATGACAACGGAGGTCAGGACAATCCGCCAGAAAATCGATAACCGCACGGAGAACACCCTTTCTCAGCCTTGATAATCCACCATATCTGTATTTGGTGTAGGCAATTCCATACACTATTTCCCCCTACCACTCAAGCAATCAGGCAAATACGACCCCGCCTGTACCGTCCTCACAGCTCATCCTTATTTGAATGGCGAAACAAATCGGCGCTGGCGGCGTGATACCCCATGCAGGGATGCAAAGAGATGGCCACGAAACAACAGCATCGCCACGGCAAGGGGTGGAGTGAATAGCAGCCCGAGGTACCAGCTGATTGAAGAGGGGATCCCCACGTAGTCCAACCAACCTCCGAGGATCGTGAACGGGAGCACGAGGAGCTGGGAGAAATCCAAACCTGCTCCCCTCCCCAGTCTACTGGAGAGAGAAAAAAAGGATTGCAGCCCCATCGGCGAGAGGACAATGGGGACTAGAATCAGTGCAAAAGGAAGAAACCATTCAATCCAATTCTCAAGGACGAACTCATACGAGGTTTTGAATACCTCCAACGGAGAACCATGCCGCACTTGATAGATAATTTCCGGCGCCGGGTTCAGCAAGAGGAAGAGGAGCAGAAAAACCCCGTACGAGAGGAGTTGTCCATACGGATTCGTCTGCATCACCATGTCGAGCGCCATAAGCGGCAGCCACAGGATAAACCCAACGCCGATGACATCCCAAAAGTAGTGACCGACGCTGCCAAAAATGTCGCGCAGAGTGAGGGCTCGTCCGTGGCTGATCGATTGCTCGATCAGACTCAAGGTGGCGCCAACCAAAAGCGCATTCACCGCGCCAAGCAAAAAACCTCCAACCATCCCGAGCGGCGATGCGATCTGGGTGGCCAGCATCAGTAGAACGCCGAATCCCACCACGGCTATCATGGCCATCCAACCACGGACAAGGGACTGTCCAGTTTTATGGAAGGCGTTCCGATAGAGTGCCAATGTTTCGGTGAGAATGGGTGGCATGAAAGACAATAGTCTGCGGGAACTTGCCTGGTCAAGCCAATGAACCCTCAGAGGAGGTTGACTTCCCATATCCTATGATTATGTAGATGGCATCAATGCACACGAGTGGACGGAGGAGCGACCGATGGACATGAACCGCATCACGATCAAACTACAAGAGGCGCTTCAGACCGCGTCGTCCCATGCCTCGAGACGAAGTCATCAGGGGATCGATGTGGAGCACCTGCTGCTTGCGTTCGTGGAACAAGAAGGAGGTCTCGCATCCTCCCTTCTCGAACAAGCAGGGCTGTCGCTGTCCTCTGTTCATCAGGCAGTGGAACAGGCGCTTGCAAAGCTGCCTCAAGTGCAAGGGGCTGGGGCAAGCCCAGGACAACTCCACATCGCCGCTCGGCTGAGCCAGGTGTTAGCCAAAGCCGAAGACGAACAGCGTACGTTGAAGGATGACTATCTCAGTGTCGAGCATGTCGTCCTCGCCATGGTTCAGGAGGGAGGGGTCTTCAGGAAACTTGGGCTGACGAAGGAACGGCTTTTGGGTGCACTCCAACAGATACGGGGGTCCCAACGTGTTACGAGTCAGGATCCGGAAGGCACATACCAGGCTTTGGAAAAATATGGCCGCGATCTAACCCGGTTAGCGGGGCAAGGAAAGCTAGATCCCGTCATCGGCCGCGA
>JACAFD010000091.1 GCA_013388555.1 Nitrospirota bacterium
CACATCGGAGCTCCAGATGAGGTGACCGAATCTGAGTTCGGGTTCGTGGCGCTCTATTATTGGAGTGATACCAAATCTGCGTCTATTGACTTTGGCGCCATCGGTCGCCTGTTCTTGCCCTATTCCCCGACAATGGCTCTGCGCAAGACCGGAGTGACGCCTGAACAATTCCAGGTGGTGTTCGATCCTCAGTGGACCGTGCGCGCCTACGGATTCTCCCGACGAAACACGGATGAGCCGGTCATTTGGTTCTGGCCATTCTAGAATGCTCCGTCCCATCCAGAATTGCCGAGCCTCTCTAATCCCTCTATAATCGCCTCATGACTCCTCCATCTGATCCAGATTCCACCAATCCCGTCGCACAATCCTCCTCCTACATTCCTGCCGATCGCGACACAGAGTTTCTCCAGCGGGACGAACTCCGCCCCCTCCGCATCGGCATCGAACTCTTAAAACCCGAGTTGATCCAGCGTGAACAGGGGATCCAATCGACCATCGTCGTATTCGGGAGTGCGCGGCTACAAGAACCGGCCGCCGCCAAGCGTGCGCTAGACTTCGCGGAGGAGGAAGCGGCTCGGTCTCCCAACGATCCGACACCTCAGCAGAAGGCGGCGGTCGCGCGACGACAACTTGCCCTCTCAACATATTATGAGGTGGCGCGTGAATTCGGGCGGCTGGTGTCGTCGACCTGCCAGGTTGATGGACGCTGCGACTACGTCATTGTCACTGGTGGAGGGCCCGGTGTCATGGAGGCCGCCAACCGAGGGGCGGCGGACGTGAATGCAAAATCTATCGGACTCAATATCACCCTGCCTCACGAACAGCACCCGAACCCCTACATTTCACCGGAGCTGAGTTTTCAGTTTCGCTATTTTGCCATTAGGAAAATGCACTTTTTAATCCGCGCCAAGGCGTTGGTTGCCTTTCCCGGTGGATTCGGTACTCTGGATGAGCTCTTCGAAACACTGACGCTTCTCCAAACCGGCAAGACCGAAAACGTGATGGTCATACTGGTCGGACGGGACTTTTGGGAACGTCTGATCAACTGGCAATGGCTCGTCGAGAACGGGCTCATCGCCCAGCAGGATCTTCAACTGTTTCACTATGCTGAGACGGCCCGGGAAGCCTGGGACTTAATCGCGCGCCACAATGGAGTATCCTCATCATGAAACTCTCCTTCCACGGCGCGGCGCGGTCGGTGACGGGAAGCCGCCACATGGTAGATGTGCCAGGCTTCAGACTCCTGCTGGACTGCGGACTTTTCCAAGGACGGCGAGAAGACGCCGTCCGGCAAAACCGCGACTTAGGATTCGACCCCAAGTCGCTGGGAGCCGTCCTGCTCTCTCACGCCCATATCGATCATTCCGGGGCCCTGCCCGTCCTGCCTCGCCACGGGTTCTCCGGCAGGGTTTATCTCACCCGCGCATCCGCCGACTTGACGAGCATCATGCTCGAAGACTCGGCACGGGTTCAGGAGAGCGATTGCCGGTACGTCAATAAGCAAGAAACGCGACGGGGAAGATCCTGTGTGCGCCCGTTTTACGACAGCGACGATGTGAGAAAGATCATCCGTCGTTTCGAAGGCGTCCGGTATGCCGATAATCTGAAGCTCGCTCCTCGGGTCACCGCTTCATTCCACGATGCCGGCCATATCTTAGGATCGGCGGCCATTCGAGTGAAATACACGGCACGCGGCAATACGACCACTGTGGTATTTAGCGGAGATCTCGGCCGCTCCAACATGCCCATTCTTCGCGATCCTGAACCAGCACCACCCTGTGACGTGTTGATCCTCGAATCGACCTATGGAGATCGCCTCCACGAACAGGCCGGCGAAGAGATGAAGGCGAAGGCGCAAGACCTCCTTGCCCATGCAAAGTTCCATAAGAGCAAGATCATCGTTCCGGCCTTCGCTGTGGGGCGCACCCAAGAACTTATCATGCGGATCAAAGAGCTCGTCGGGGAAGGCCGCGTCGATCCCATCCCCATCTACATCGATTCGCCGCTGGCGGGGAAAGCCACCGAAGTCTTTCGCCGCCATCCGGAGTGCTACGATGAAGAAACCACCAAAACCTTCACCTCCTCCGGCGACCTCTTCGCCTCGCGTTACATTCGGTTTGTCTCGTCACCGGAGGACAGCAAGCGTCTGAACAGCATGAAAGGCCCCTGCGTCATCATTTCCGCATCGGGCATGTGCGAAGGTGGCCGTGTTGTGCATCATCTCAAACATGCAATTCAAGATGAAGCGAACGTCATTGTCTTCGTGGGTTTTCAAGCGGAGCATACCCTGGGACGGAAACTCGTCGAAGGGTGGGATGTCGTCCCGATCTTCGGCGTACCCACTCGGCGCCGGGCGCAAATTGTCAAGTTCAACGGGCTCTCAGCCCATGCGGATCGTAACGACCTCCTGGCCTACGTACGAGCTATTGATCCATTGCCGGGCAAGATCTTCATCGTCCATGGTGAAGAGAAGCAGGCCATCTCGCTCGCCGCCGCGATTCAAGTCGAACACCCCGGCATTGTCGTGACAGTCCCTCATTATGGATCCCTGCATGAAGTCTGAACGTTTGACGACACGTGTCCTCATGTTGGCAGTGCTGTGGTTCGCTCTTCTGTCGGGTTTGTCGGCCAATGCAGGGGATGGTCAGGAACCGAGGCAGCGTGTGCGTGATCTGGGCATTGTGATTGGTTCCTATCCTACCGGCCCTCTGAACGCCATTACCGATGTAGCGGGCGTGAAAGTCGGGAAGATAACCCTCATCTCCGGTGAGGGCGCATTGAAACCAGGCCAGGGGCCGGTGCGAACGGGGGTGACCGTCATCATCCCGCGCGACGATGTGTGGCACAAGAAAGTCCCAGCCGGGGCCTTCGTTTTGAATGGCACGGGGGAGATGACCGGGCTGGCCTGGATTGCGGAATCGGGATTTCTGGAATACCCGATTGCCCTGACGAATACACTCAACGTGCCGCGCGTGGCGAACGGTGTCATGAGCTGGATGATCAAACAGTATCCGGAAATCGGCATCGATGACGACACGCTGACCCCAGTGGTCGCCGAATGCGACGACGGGCGGCTGAGCGATATTCAAGGCCGTCACGTGTCTGAGCAGGATGTCATGGCTGCGCTCGATCACGCGGTGAGCGGTCCAGTGAAGGAGGGTACAGTCGGAGCAGGGACTGGGATGGTCTCCTATGGGTTTAAAGGTGGCATCGGAACCGCGTCGCGGCGGTTGTCAGAGAACGATGGGGGCTATACCGTCGGGGTTCTGGTGAATGCCAACCATGGCCGGAGACCGGAACTCGTCATCGGAAGTATGCCGGTTGGGAAATTGTATGAGGCGCCTCAACCGGTGGCAGAAGTCCCCCGGCCAGGCCAGAGCGAAGGATCCATTGTGGTGGTTATCGCCACTGATGCTCCGCTCGATGGCCGTCAGCTCGCACGGTTGGCGAAGCGTGCCGCTTTAGGCCTTGCACGTACCGGTTCAACAGCACGCCATGGCAGCGGAGATTTCATGCTAGCCTTTTCCACGGCGAATATCATTCGCCACTATCCCAAAGAGCCGACGTTTCAGCAAATACACCTCGCCGACACGCATCTGAACCCATTGATCACGGCAACGGTCGAAGCCACGGAGGAAGCCATTCTCAACGCGCTGACCATGGCAACGACCGTCGTGGGCCGCGACGGTCATCGTGCCGAAGCCATCTCCCTTGCTAGACTCCGCGCGATTCTTGATCAGCACACAAAATAACGGTGGAGAATCGGCCCCCAATGACATAGCGTATTCCTTGACTTGCATTTTCCTCTCCTGCCTCGCTATTCTCTCGCGACTCTCTTGTATCTGGAGGATGACTATGAACGAGTATCAACTCGGTGGTGGCTTGAGTCTCATAACTGTGTTGGGGAAGACCCATGCGTTTGCCGAGTTCTTGGAATCCCGCATGGTTCACGCCTTGGAGACGGAAGATCCCGCTGAGCTGCATTATCTCCTGGCGCAACTCGACGACTACCATTCCTACATGTGGCGATACTATAAGAAGCTGGCGAAGGATCGCCCGGAACGGATGGATCCAGGGGTCTGATGTATCGGCGACCGACCAGGCAATAGGTTCATACCGTGACGAAGCAATCCACAACTACTCCAGCTACGCTTCAATTTGCGACCGCTCTCTCTCGCAGGACTGATACGAGAGCTGCCATCGGCGAGCTCGCGGACTCCATACGGATGCAGATCGGTACAGCGCCCATCGATCTGGCCTTCGTCTTCTTCTCCCCCCACCATGCCTCCAACAGCTCCATGATTTCGACCATGCTCCAGAGAGAGCTGGGCGCGAATGTCTGTCTGGGTTGTTCCGGGGAAGGTGTCATCGCCGGCTCCGAAGAGATTGAAACCGCGGCAGCCCTTACCCTCTGGGTCGCGTCCCTTCCTGATGTCCAACTGACACCCCTTCAGCTTTCCGTGTCTCATCTGCAAGACCAGATTCGCATGCCAGGATGGCCGGAGCCGGGGCTTGAAGATTCGATCTTTCTCCTCCTCGGTGATCCCTTCTCGACCCCGATGCAGGAAGTCCTATCCCTCATGACCGACCGGTACCCCCAGTGCACAGTTGGCGGGGGTCTCGCTGGTGGAGGACAGGATGCAGGAGAGAATCGACTGCTCCTCAATGATCAGAGCTTCGACGGAGGCGTGGTCGGAGTGCAACTCACCGGACCGATCACCGTCCGAACCGTCACCTCGCAAGGCTGTCGCCCGATCGGCGAACGGTTTGTGGTCACCAGGGCAGAGCAGAACCTCATTTATGAACTCGGCGGCGTTGCAGCCTTGACCAGGCTCCAGGATATCTTCGAGTCGCTGGGAGGGTCCCACCGCCGCGATGCGCACAGGGCATTGCATCTTGGCATTGCGGTCGAGGAGCATGGGAGCCATTTCGAGAGGGGCGACTTTCTTGTTCGGAATCTCATCGGAGCGGATCAACAGGCCGGAGCCGTCGCGATCGGAGACGTCGTTCAGGAAGGCCAGACCGTACAGTTCCACCTTCGCGATGCGAAGTCTGCAAGCGACGACTTACACCTCCTCCTGGCGACGGATCGAGCGAAGCATCATTCCCCCCCACTCGGAGCCCTCCTGTTCAGCTGTTGTGGGCGTGGAGAGGGACTCTTTGGCCGCCCCCATCACGATAGTGGGGCCGTGCAAGAGCGGCTCGGCCCCATCCCGACTGCGGGATTCTTTGCCCAAGGTGAGATTGGTCCTGTCGGAGGGCGCAACTTCCTGCACGGCTATACGGCGAGTGTGGTCATTTTCTCTGAGCCTGCCTCCCGCAAGGCACATCAGTGAGGGCAGCACGTTCAGGGAACTCTCGAACAGGGACGCTGGCCCAGATGTCGAGCAGTTCTCGCGCGCAATAATTACGTTGCGCTCTTATCATCAGTCATCGTGGTTGAGTGACCGACGATGAGAAAAGGAGCCATCATGCCGTTTCAAGAAACAGGTGCAAAAGGGAATGAAGTTACGACGACGTCGGGATTGCAGTATGTCGAACTCACAATCGGAACTGGGGCGACGGCAGAGGCGGGACAGACCGTCAGTGTGCATTACACAGGCTGGCTAGAAAACGGGAAAAAATTCGACAGTTCCGTGGACCGAGGCCAGCCTTTTTCTTTTCCTCTGGGTGCTGGACGAGTCATCAAGGGATGGGACGAAGGCGTCAAGGGCATGAAAGTGGGAGGGAAGAGAAAGCTGACCATTCCTTCCAAGCTCGGTTATGGTGCCCAGGGGGCTGGCGGCGTGATTCCACCGAATGCCACCTTGATCTTCGATGTTGAGTTGCTGGGGGTGCGCTGAACGTCGAAAAGTCATCAAGTCATAAAGTCCATATTCTGAGGGACATTCAGACTTTCAACTTTCCAATATTGGACTCTTCCTGATGCAACAGACTCCGCTCATTCACCAACACCGTGCAGGCAGCGCCAAACTCGTCGACTTCGCCGGATGGGAGATGCCCATCCAATACAGCGGCGTCGTGGACGAATACCATACAGTCCGTTCCCATGCCGGCCTCTTCGATGTGAGCCATATGGGACGAGTACGGATCGCTGGAACTGGTGCCATTCCATTCCTCCAACGGGTCACCACCAACGATGTCGGCAAGCTCGCCGTTTTTCAAGCCCACTATTCCATGGTCTGTAACGAGAAGGGCGGCATCAAAGACGACATCTTCGTCTATCGGCTCTCAGCGGACGAGTTCCTCTTGTGCGTGAATGCCTCGAACCGCGAGAAGATCCTGTTATGGCTGCAATCCCAGCTTGCACAGGATAAGACAGTTCGCCTCGAAGATCGGTCGGTCGAATTGGCTCAGGTGGCCGTTCAAGGTCCAAGGTCTCGCGAACTACTGATAAGCCTTGGTGCGACGGCGCTTGAAGGTCTGAGGCTTCATCACACAAGCGATGGCACGCTCGGCGGTCTGTCTTGCTTGCTGGCCCGAACCGGCTACACCGGAGAACTCGGCTATGAGATTTATATCGACTCGAACAAGGCCGGCCGCCTCTGGGACCTGCTCGTCGACAGGGGGAAGGCTTGGGGAGTCAAACCAGCCGGGCTCGGCGCTAGGGATCTCCTCCGGTTGGAAATGGGCTATCTGCTCTATGGCAACGATATCGGTGAAGACGGGACACCGCTCGAAGCCAATGCGGACTGGACCGTCAGTTTTCAGAAAGGCGAGTTCATCGGCAGGCAGGCGCTCCTGGCCCAGAAACAGGCAGGGCTCACTCGCCGCTTCGTGGCCTTCGAGCTCGTAGAGAAGGCCGTGCCTCGCCACGGATTTAGAATCCTCGACCCTACGACTTTCCTTCCAATCGGTGAGGTCACGAGCGGCAACCTTTCGCCGCTCCTCCAGAAAGGCATCGGGTTGGGTTATGTGCCACCGCGCTATGCAGAGCCCGGCACCTCGATCCTGATCGAGATCCGTGGCAAGAGCCTTCCAGCAGTCATTGTGAAGCCGCCATTCTATAAGCGCAAAAAGGCGTGAGGCGTGAAACGTCAGGCGTTAGGCGAGTGGGGAGAAGGTTGTATTTATTGACACCCCTGACGCCTGACGCCTAACCCCTTACGAAATGAAATGACCAAACACATCTACACGGGCATCGTGGTGAACTTGGACGTCGATACCGTCACACTCCCCAACGGTCTCACGGTTGACTTGGAAGTCGTGCGCCATCCAGGCGCAGCAGCGGTGGTGCCGCTCAAGGAGGATGGCAGAGTCATCTTGATCAGGCAATTCCGCCACGCGGCGGGAGGGTTCATCTACGAAATTCCTGCGGGAAAGCTTCACCCTGGCGAAGACCCCATTGTCTGCGCGGCACGTGAATTGGAAGAAGAAGTCGGATATCGAGCCGGCCGGTTCGATCTCCTCTCCAGCATCTTTACGGCGCCAGGCTTCACTGACGAAGTCATCCACATCTATGAAGCGACCGGGTTAGTGACGGGCCGGCAGCAACTCGATCGTGATGAGGTCATCGAGGTAATCGAAATGCCGCTGTTGGAAGCGATCAGGATGATTGAGACAGGAGCGATCAGGGATGCAAAGTCGATTGTGGGGTTACAAGTGGTCTATCTTCGAAGCCGTAGCAGGTAGCATAAAAACCGAAGGGGTCTCCTGCCTAGGCAGGAGACCCCTTCGGTTAAC